>JAIENH010000477.1 GCA_019751475.1 Cyclobacteriaceae bacterium | reverse complement strand
CCTTGCTGGCGTTTTAACACGACTTGGTTTTCACAACATTACCGTATGAAGAGTTTAATGACCCTTGTTTTTATTGTTAGCGCAGCCCTGTCGCTTCACGCCCAAGCCGATGGCTGGTCACTTTTTGCAAAAACCAAATTCGAAGCCAAATACAACGATAAAGCCGGTGAGTACTTTTTGTACCCTGCGTTTGCTACCGAATTGAAGGATCTGGTAGGAAAAGAAATTTCATTGGAGGGCTACTACCTGCCGATCGATATTCAGGATGATGCCTACATTATTCTTTCCAAGTTCCCTTATAGTCAATGCTTCTTTTGTGGAGGGGCTGGCCCCGAGTCCATTGCCGAGGTGACTTTTAAAGTAAAGCCGGGAAAGTTTCAGATGGATCAATACCTGCGGGTGAAAGGAAAACTCAAGCTCAATGAAAATAATATTGAGCATGGTAATTTTATCTTGGAAGAAGCGACTCTTATCAGCAAGTAATGGATGAAACCACCGGTCTCCTATCGGCAGAAGGAAGGTGGTCGGAGTGCTGCGGTAGATAATTTTCTGTTTGATCAACCCGAAGGCAGGCGCCAGTTGATGGAGGCGTTACGCGAACTGATATTTTCCATCCAGCCAGATGTAGAGGAAAGTATCAAGTGGAACAGTCCCTTTTACAGTTACAACGGATTGCTGTGCAATTTGAATTTCGATAAGAAAGCCAAAAGGGTGGCGTTAGGATTTGTTGAAGGTTTCTTGATCGAAGATCGCTACGGAGCCTTTAGTCGTGATACATCACAAATCAAGAAAATGTTTTTTGATGAATCCGAAGACATTGATGTACGGATGGTAACATACTACCTTCGCCAAGCGCTCAAAATCAACAAAACAAAAAAGAAGAATTTTCTTGGCATTTCTAAAAAGAGACGATGACTACGGCTGCAGTTCCATGTCAATAAAGCAATAGCGTTCGTGTACACGCTTTTCCCCAAACGCAACCCGAATACGTTTTTTAAAAATAGGAGCATTCACCACGAGCGTATGATATTCTCCATTCTCTCCGCAGGCATCTACTCCTAATGTAATTAGTTCCTTGACAAGGGATGTATCAAGCAGGCGGCCCAGAAAGGCCGGGCCCATTACTTCATTACACGATACGATGTAGGCTTCCATACCACTCGCGATCATAGCAGCCACTAATTCTTCTCGCGATTGCTTCCAGAGAGGTAACACTGCTTCTATTCCAACCCGGTTGCAGACTTTTTCTTCCCAGTCACGGTGTTCTTGCAAATCGATGTCACCAAATACCGCGGCTTCTATTTGATAAGTGTCTTTTACATTCTGCAATGTTTGGATGAAAAGCCGCTCGTAGTCTTGCCAACTGGCGGCCACCGTGATGAGCGGCACACCCATAACTTCCGATTGTTTTTCCAATACTCCTTTCGGGATGGCATGACTGCGACTGATTCTTCCATTTTCATTCAACACATTGAGCAAGGCAGTCGGCTTCATACCCAGCCTCAACGCTTGCATACTGGCATAGCAACTGTCTTTGCCACCACTCCAACTCGTAACAAATTTTTTTGAAGTCATATGGATAGAACCTGTCTCAAAAGTCCAAAACAAATAGCGAGGTCATTCCGGGCTTGACCCGGAATCTGGTTTGAACTGATCGTAAGGAGATCGCGGCTCAGGGCCGCGATGACTTGCGGGGACTTTTGAGACAGGTCCCATTTAGAAAACCAAGGCTAAGCTCGTTGTAGTTGCAAGGCGGGATACTTTCGCTGCATCCACTCAAAGGCTCCGAACAGGAGACCTGAGAAAACCAAATTGCCTATCAGCATATTTTTCAGGAAGGGCAGAGCCAGTCCATAGCATTTTATCAGTCCGCTCAAATCTTTGGTGAAGGGTAGCCCGGTAGTAATGTCGCGGCCACCGCCAATCCACATTCCAAAGTCTGCTACCAGCCAGTGCACCAGTGCGGCAGCAATGGCAGCCACAATCACATTGGTGAACGTCACCTTCTTCATCAGTTGACCGATTACTACGATCAGCGCAAAGCTTCCATAAATCCATCCGGAACCTTCATAGAAAAGTGACCAATGATCGAAGTATAAAATGCGATTGAGCAGAATATCGCTGATCCACAAGGACAGCAGCGGCACTAAAAAAGCTTTCCACTTGTCTGCGAAGTAGCAACCGCCAAAGAGTGCAATGGCACCAACAGGGGTCACATTACTCATTATGCTAAATACATTGCTAGACTGAAAAAGTCGATAGGCTGCGGCCAGCACAATCATGATGATGAGTGTGGTGGTGCGGGGTTGGAGAGTTTTAAGTGACATAGCGTTAGAATCTTGCGTTTATACCTGCCATTAGATTAAACCGAAGGGTATTGTAGCCATACACTTCCATGTAGTCGGCATTTAGAATATTTTTAGCGTCAATAAAAAGCTTGAGTTTGCCGTTGGCCACCGCGTGCTCCATGTAAACATCCAACAACGCGTAAGCATCCAGGCTCACTTTTTCCGTTCCAAAAGTCGCTAAATTAAAGAACAAATCCGAGCGTTGACCAAACGTCTTGAGGTTGGCACTGATGAAGAAATCGCTGGTAATATGGTAGGCAGCATTGAAACCAAATGAATTTCGCGGCCTGCGAAACAAGTTGTTGTAAACGGTATCACGGCTGCCTGTTTTCTGAGTTATCTCCCCATCCACAAAAGCATAAAAGGCTTTCAGCGTAAGTCGACTGATGGGAGCGTAGGTCAACTCGGTTTCAAGCCCTTTGTCATATTGCCGGTCTTGATTGATGTACGTGCCCTGAAAAGTGACTGGGTCGCTGAAATAAAAAATCACGTCTTTGATTTCGCGCTGAAACGCGGTGACGCGCATATCAAAGTTCTTTTGTCGGTTAAAAAACTGAGCACCTGTTTCTAAGTTCTGACTTACCTCTGGTTTGAGGTTGTTATTGGCACCAAATTGCCCAAAGAGTTGATACAGGGTAGGAGCCTTGAAACCACTTGACGCATTGAAGAACAACTTAATCTGGTTTTGAATCAAGTAGGAGGGGTTGATGCTGTAGGTGAATGTATTACCAAAGCGCGAATGGTTGTTAACGCGGCCTCCCAGTTCGAGTGATAGGCCATTAACGTCTCGCAAAAATAAAGAAGCATACGGACTCGTGATCGTGACAGTGGGATTTTTTTCCGTAGCCGTCAAATCCAACATATGAATGTTTTGGTGATTTACCCCAGTAAGCAACTGTAGATTTTTATGCAGATCATAATTCACAAAGCCTTCGATGTGATGAAATCTTCCCTTAAAGGAGAATGGGCCAAAATCCGAATCAAACGCACGATCAGTCTTGTCGTATCCATACAACAAATTCAAAGCACCTTTGCCAAGCGCGTATTGGGCGCTGAGCCCGGTGTTGAGAAGGTTGGTATTGTACGTGTTCTTTTTTGAATCGGTAAAAGAACCTGCATCGTACTTGCCGCTAAATTCATTGTAGCGGAAGTAAGGTTTGATAGAAAACTTTTCACTTGCCCTCCAACCGGCACTAACCTGCCATGAATTTTGCTCCATGCCATCACGATCGAAATTGTTGTTACCACTTTGATCCTTTGCCTCACTGATGCCATCAGTGGTAAGGTGGGAGTAACTTGCATTGTAGTCAAATGACGAGGTACTTCCGTTTACCCCGATATTTCTCTTAAATGTATTGTAGCTTCCATAGCTCAGCGTACCAAATCCACCCAGGGGCTTTTCTCCTTTTTTCTTGGTGATAATGTTGATGACCCCGGCAATAGCATCGGTACCGTAGAGTGTTGATTGACTTCCTTTCAGGATTTCAACTCTCTCCACTTGATCAATCGGTAGTAAACGTAAATCAAATGCCCCACCAACTCCGCTGGGGTCGTTCACCGGTATTCCATCGATTAGAATTACCGTGTACTGACTACCGGCCCCCCGTAGGTACACCGATTTGTCTTTCGCAGGATTGCTGTTAGAACCATTTACAATCAAGCCTGCCTGCTCATTAAGCAATTGTGCGAGATCCTTGCCTGCGCTACGTTGCAACTGAGTTTCGTCAATGACGGTGAGTACCTTACCGGTCTCCACCTGGTTTTTGGGAAACTTGGTGGCCGTGATGACCACATCGCTGAGCGTGGTAGACTTGAGTGAATCTTGCTGTGCGGTTGTTTGCGTTGGCGCCAGCCACCAACAGGCAATTAGAGTGATTGCCCAGACTTTTTTCTCTTTTTTCATTGTTGAAAAAGTTTAAGGTTTTGAAAAAAGAGTAAAAGGCTGATTATGAAACGAAGACCAGGAGAAAGGAAAAGTTTCCTGCCACTGAGTCGATGAATCACAGTCGCTTTTTACCCGAAGCACTGAAATACATGTGTAGTGGCAGGTCTCCTGGCTCCCTTGACTTTTGCTGTCTTCTCATGGCGCACGGTGCGCCACAATGACGTGTAGTGAGCAAAAGCACAACTTCATTTCTGAAGTCAAGGTCACAGTAGCGGGAACTGCCCCCGATTTGCACGGGGTTCCCTTTTAATTCTTGCGTTGATCGTTTTCAAAGCAAGAAACCATTACGGGTGCAAGTATAGTATTTTTTTTCTGGCTTCAGGAATGATGGATAAAGCAAACCCGTTTGTAAAGAGTGAAAATGCTATATTTATAAGTAAGAATTTAAGACAAGAAGCGGATGAAGCGAGAACAAATAAGCCAGCTCTTTTTACAGTTTGAGCACGCTTGTTACGACTTTAAGGGAATTGAATGTTGGAGTGCTCGTGAACTTCAGCAAATCTTTAACTATGCAGAATGGCGCAATTTTTTAAAGGTAATTGAAAAGGCAAAAGCAGCTTGTCAAAATGCTGGAGTGTTAGAATCTGATCATTTTGTTGAAGTCAACAAAATGATCAATCTGGCTAAAGGAGCACAACGGGAAATCGAAGATATCGCCCTTACTCGTTATGCTTGTTATCTCATCGCACAAAATGGGGATTCAAATAAGCCGGAAATAGCATTTGCACAGACTTACTTTGCTGTTCAAACGCGCAAACAGGAGATTATAGAACAACGTCTTTTGGATGTCGCACGAGTCACCGCGAGGGAAAAGCTATCCAAGTCTGAAAAGAAGTTATCAGGCATCATCTATCAGCGAGGCGTAGATGAGAAGGATTTTGCGATCATTCGCAGCAAAGGTGACCAGGCTTTGTTTGGTGGATTTAGTACAGGCGACATGAAAAGGAAGTTACAAGTCCCGGAATCCAGGCCTCTGGCCGATTTTTTACCCACACTAACGTTAAAAGCCAAGGACTTTGCTACCGAGCTCACAAGCCACAACGTGACAGAAAAAGATTTGAAGGGAACAGAGAAAATTTCAAAGGAACATGTAGACAATAATCTGGCCGTCCGGAAGATGTTGATTGAACGTGGCGTTCGTCCCGAGCAATTGCCTCCAGCTGAAGATGTGAAAAAAGTACAACGAAGGCTGGACGGTGAAGAAAAGAAAGTGCTTAAAGAGGCAAAAGTCAGAAGGAGAAAGTGAAATGACTTCGACTTGCAATGACTAACTACTGAATCGTATACCTCAATCCTAAGAAAGCCCTCGCTCCCTGCATCGGGGCGTAGTTGTAGGCTGTGTCAAAGGTGTAGTTGTTAGGATTATTAATAGCGATGTTTCTATCAAACGGATCGAACGGGCGAAGAAGAGGATTACTGGGAATGAAATTCAAAATATTTTTGACACCTCCGTAAATTTCCCACTGCGACTTAAGCGTTTTCGTAAGCTGTAAATTAATCAAACCATGCGTGGGCGATATAGCCGGTCGAAAGTCATTGGGCACCTGGAAAATAAATATTAATTTCATCCTGATGAAGGATTAGGCCTTAAGCTTCTTTTCTGGAAATCACACAGAAAAGCGCAACTCCAGGAACCATCGTGGCAAGAGAATAGAAGATGATTTTAGGGTCTTCGCGAAAGACATAGTAGATCATCCAGCAGGTAACGACAATGAAAATGAGGGGAGGCAGCGGAAACAAAGGCACATTGAAGGGGCGCACCGGATAGTTTTTTCTTAGTTTAAAAATCCCAAAGACCGTAATCATGGAGAACAAAGACAAACTGATAGAGATGTACTGAATGATCTCCACAAATGAACTTACCATGACCAAAAACACTGACCAAGCGGCTTGCACCAGGATAGCCCAGTAGGGCATGTCAAAACGATTTTTAACAGCCAATGACTTCAAAGCCGGATAATCTTCACCCATCGCTTCCGTCACACGCGAACCGGCAATGGTCATGGCACTGAGTGTTGACAGCAATGCGATGCTGAATAGGGCAGAAAAAATTTGCCCGATGGTGGTGCCGAAGAGTTTGATGGCGACCACGTTGCCAATGTCGTTTTGGCCATTCAACTCAGCCAGTGGCACGGAGTACAAAAACATACCATTCAATGCAAGGTAGACTGTCACTACCACCAATGTGCCAATGAGCAGAGCGCGTGGAAGATTTTTTATTGCGTTCTCCAGGTTGCCTGCAATGTAGGCGGCCGCATTCCATCCTGTGTAGGCATACACCACAAACACCAGCGACACGGCAAACCCCGAAGACAAAATGAGATTTAAGTCACCGTCTTTTGGTAAGAAGTTAATTCCGGAAGGCTCGGATGAAGTAAAGAATGGAACGAGGCAAAAAAATACAATGAGGGATAGTTTAATAGTGGTCAGAATATTCTGTGTAGTACCACCCGTTTTGACACCCAGCAGATGAATGCCCG
>JAIENH010000361.1 GCA_019751475.1 Cyclobacteriaceae bacterium | reverse complement strand
ACGGCAGGCTGCATGGAGGCACTCTCCCTTTGCCTGAAAGCGGTGACCAAGCCGGGTGATACGGTGGCCACAGAAAGTCCTACCTACTATGGCATCTTTCGTGTGATGGAAAGTTTGGGTTTGAATGTGGTGGAGGTACCCACTGATCCGGTCACGGGTATTGATTTGAACTGTCTCGAAAGTGCAATCACCAAATTCAAAATCAAAGCTTGCCTCTTTGTTCCGAATTTTAACAACCCCGTGGGCAGTTGCATGCCGGATGAAAAAAAGAAATTACTGGTAAGCATGTTGGCTAAAAAGGAAATCCCATTGATTGAAGATGACATTTATGGTGAAATGTACTTTGGCAAAACGCGCCCCAAAACATGCAAGTCGTTTGACAAGAAAGGACTTGTGTTGCACTGCGGCTCCTTTTCAAAATCGCTGGCCCCCGGCTACCGTGTGGGCTGGGCAGTGCCGGGCCGGTTCAAAGAAAAAGTCATTAGCCTGAAGCGGATGAATAACATTTCTACCAATACGCTCGCGCAGTCGGCCATTGCGCATTTTTTACAAAACGGTCGCTACGAATTGCACCTGCGTCATTTGCGCAAAGCGCTCCACACACAATGTTTGCATTATCTTCAGGCCGTTACCGAATACTTTCCGGAAGACACGAAGATCACGCGTCCGCAGGGCGGCTTTGTGTTATGGGTGGAGATGAATAAGAAAGCGGATGGCTTCAAGCTGCACAGGCGCGCGCTAAAGCATGGTGTTGGCATTGCTCCCGGTCAAATCTTTTCCGCACAGGGTCAGTTCTACAATTATTTTCGTATCGGTTATGGCATTCCCTGGAATAATCGCGTGGAGCAAGGATTGAAAACATTAGGTGAATTGATGCGGAAATAGAGTTGCATCGGTTCGAGGAAATGAAATTTCGTTAGCTTTGATAAGCCCAAAAAATATTAGCAAATGAAATTAATCAAGACCTTCTTACTTCTGTGTGCTATTATTAGCCTAGCTCATGTGTTACCTGCACAAATTCAAACACCTCTCGAAGGACGATGGGATTTGGTCATTGCGAAAGACGGTCAACAACTTCCTTCATGGCTGGAAATGCGTCACTCCGGTTTCAAGGCGTTAGTTGGTCGGTTTGTATTTGCTTTTGGCAGTGCACGGCCTGTATCAGAAGTAAAGTTGAATGATGGAAAATTCAGTTTCTCCATTCCACCCCAGTGGGAAGGAGGCAATCAAAATATGGAGTTTGAAGGTGTATTGGAGGGCGAATCGCTCAAAGGGACAATGGTATATACCGATGGCAAGAAATATTCCCTTACGGGAAGTCGCGCTCCGTCTTTGCTTCGCGATAAGCCGGTGGTGTGGGGAAGTCCCATTCAACTTTTTAACGGAAAGGACTTGAGCGGATGGCACACAGAAGGCAAAAATCAATGGGTGGCCGAGAATGGTGTTTTGAAAAGTCCAAAGTCGGGATCTAACATCATCACCGACAAGACCTTCAGTGATTTCAAACTGCATATCGAGTTTAACTATCCGAAAGGCAGCAACAGCGGCATATACCTGCGAGGTCGCTACGAAGTGCAAGTGATGGATAGCAAAGGTGCCGAACCGTGGGATGATCAGTTCAGCGGTGTCTACGGCTTTTTGCAACCTAACCAAATGATGGCCAAAGAAGCAGGCGAGTGGCAGACGTACGACATCACCCTCGTTGGGCGCACGGTAACGGTAGTGGCAAATGGTGTCACTGTTATTTGCGATCAGGTGATCCCCGGCATCACCGGTGGTGCTATTGACAGTCGTGAAGGAGAGCCCGGACCCATCTTCCTGCAAGGCGACCATGGCCCGATAGAATACCGCAACATTGTCATAATGGAAGCTAAGTAGGCCGTGAGCGGAGGTGTTTACCTTCGGCTATTGCTTCTCAATTTTATATTCCAACAGAGTCAGTGCCAGATTTCTGTTGTGCACAGGTAGCTCAGGACTATCGGGTGTAGTGAAGTTTTCCACCACAGTAAAACCGAAGCCTCTGTAATAATTAATGAGTGTAGGATTGGCCGCCCAGGTGTCCATGCAAATTCTGTTGCGACCTTTTTGTCGGGCGTGATGTATCGACCAATCCAGAATTTTTTCAAACAGCCGCTGGCCTTTGCAGGCAGGATTCACCACGATGCGATGAAGGTAAATGGAATCTCCCGTATCCAAATGCCGCCAGATAATCTTATCATAATAGCAAACACTAAAAATAATCCCGATCGTTGAGTCGATTAATATTTTGTATTGATTTTTATTTTCGATGTCTTTGGTGATGGCGTTTCGGTCATAGTTGCGCCACGTTGGGTAGCCTTTCTTTTCCTGGTAAGAGATGGAATGCTCAAACAACCCGAATATCACGGCCCGGTCACTTAGCTCTGTATTTTTGACTTCCGTCATGCAGGTTATCGATAATCAAAGTTAAGCTGCCCGGACGTGCAAATCTTTGCTACACCAAACTTTCTAACCTGATTTTTGTTAATATCTTTGATCTACAAAATCGTATTCAACTTAAATCATAAACTCAATCGTATTATGGCTTTCACACTTCCCGCGCTGCCCTATGCTTTCAATGCATTAGAGCCGCACATTGACGCTCGCACCATGGAAATACATCATGGCAAGCACCACAACGCCTACGTTACTAATCTTAACAATGCTCTTGCCGGCAAGCCGGAAGAAAACCTGAGCATCGAGGAGATTTGCAAAAACATATCTAAGCACCCCATGCCTGTACGCAATAATGGCGGTGGTCATTATAATCACAGTTTGTTCTGGACAATCATGGCCCCCAACGCGGGTGGAGCGCCAACCGGGGCGCTGGCCGATGCCATCAATGCAGCCTTTGGAAACTTTGACGAATTCAAAACGAAATTCAATGCAGCAGCCACGGGTCGCTTTGGTTCGGGCTGGGCGTGGCTCATCAAAGGTGCCGATGGAAAATTAGCCATCACCTCAACCCCCAACCAGGACAACCCGCTGATGGATGTTGCCGAAGTCAAAGGCACGCCACTGCTGGGCTTGGACGTATGGGAACATGCCTACTACCTCAACTACCAGAACCGCAGACCTGACTACTGTGCGGCCTGGTGGAACGTGGTAAACTGGAAAGAAGTAGCGAAGCGATTTGCTTGAGTGTCCATCCAAAGTAAAATTAAGACGGTACCTCAAAGGTCAATTCGTTGAAAAATCAGCTTCAACACTGACACTAAAATAAACTAAATTAAAAAGGAAGAGGCTGCCATTTAGCAGCTTCTTTTGTTTTGTTAGTATAATTTTTTTGCCCCATCTTATAGAAGAACATCATAAGAAAGAATTCTATGTTATTTCTGTTTGCAAACCTGTCTTACTACTTATGACAAATAAACTCAAGCTTTTGCTCCTCACCCTTATTACGTTGCCTGCCTATGCGCAGTTAAAAACATACGATCAGAAAATTTCAGGCTCGGAGGTGACCTTCAAAATGGTAGCATTACCGGAAGGAAAATTCCAAATAGGAAGCAAGAGCATGAGTGCCGATGCTGACGAAGGTCCGGCCACAGAGATTGAACTCTCCTCCTTCTGGATGGCGGAACACGAAGTGACATTTGAAGAGTGGGATCTTTACTTCAAAGACATGTCACTGCCGCAGAGCAAAACTATTGATGGAGTCACTCGCGCTACGCCCCAATACATTGACCTGACCTGGGGCATGGGCCGCGATGCCAAGCACCCCACCAACAGCATGAGTCAGCAGGCAGCTATGATGTATTGCAAATGGCTTTACTCCAAGACAGGATTTTTTTATCGCCTGCCCACCGAGGCCGAGTGGGAATACGCCTGCAAGGCAGGCTCTCCCTCCTACACGCTCACACCTGATGAATTGAAAGAAACCAGCTATTTCAAAGACAACAGTGATGGAAAATTTCATCATGTGAAAGAAAAGAAACCGAATGCCTGGGGCTTGTATGATATGCTCGGCAATGTGAGTGAGTGGACGGTTGACCAATACGATCCGGCCTACTATCAAAAAATAAATGCGAAAGATCCGATCACACAGCCCGGGTCGAAATATCCGCGCACTACGCGAGGCGGTTCTTATTTGGACGCAGCCGGACAGTTGCGATGCAGCAACCGCACACCCTCAGACGCGAAGTGGAACCAGCGCGACCCCCAAATACCAAAAAGCCGCTGGTGGCTCACGGATGGTATGTTTGTGGGCATTCGGGTGGTGCGTCCGTCCAGGCAACCATCCAAAGAAGAAATAGAAAAGTTTTATGACTTGTATTTGAAATGACTTAATTTTATTTCCCTATGATTCAGTCTCCGCTACAAGAAAATCTTAGTGAAGTCATTCGCGTATTAAAAAAGAGAAAGGTGAAAAAGGCTTACGCCTTCGGTTCTGTGTGTTCTCCTTCATTCAGAAAGGACAGCGATATTGACTTATTGATTTCTTTTGAACCAGAAGGTCCTTTTGAAGGTTATTCGGAAAACTTCTGGGCGCTAGAAGATGAATTGAAAGAGATTTTAAATCGGGAAATTGAACTTGTACCTGAACATACGCTTCGAAACCCCTATTTTATCGATCGTATAAATAAAACCAAAGTATTGTTGTATGAATGAAGATATTCTAAAGTATCTGCAAGATATTTTAGACGCAATCAGTTTTATACAAAATCAATTTCAAGGAAAGAAAGTTTATAACGAGTTTCACAAAAACGAACTATTAAAGGCAGCTGTAGAAAGGAAAATTTCAATTATTGGTGAGGCACTCGGAAAGGCATTAAAAATTGATCCAAACTTGGAGATTACAAATAAACAGAAGATCGTTTCTATGCGCAATCGAATCATTCACTCATACGATGCTGTTGATGACATTATGCTTTGGGAAGTGGTGATAAATCATCTCCCTGTTTTGAAAAATGAAGTACAACAATTACTGATAAAAAATTAAACCAAACCTCTGACTATGGCCTCATCAATCACAAAACGAAGAGATTTCATAAAAAGATCTTCCCTGGCAGCCGGCTCACTTATGGCCTTGCCGCTGATCTCAAAAGCTGAATTTTTCAACTCCTCCCCTGACGACACGATCAAAGTCGCTCTCGTGGGCTGTGGCGGTCGAGGCACAGGAGCTGCCATGCAGGCTTTGCTCACCAAGCAAAATGTGAAACTCGTGGCTATGGCCGATGCCTTCCGCGATCGCATTGACGAATGCTACAAAAACCTGACAGCCGATGACCTCTCCGACTGGTCAGGTGCAGGTGGCAATGTGAAAGACCGCGTAGCCGTAAAAGAAGAAAACAAATTCGTAGGCTTTGATGCGTACAAAAAAGCTATTGCTCTGGCGGACGTGGTGATCTTAACCACGCCTCCCGGATTCAGACCTTTGCACTTCGAAGAAGTGGTGAAGCAGGGCAAGCACGCGTTTATTGAAAAGCCCCTCGCCACCGACCCGGCCGGTATTAAGAAAATTCTGGAGGCTGCCATTGTGGCCAAGCAAAAGAAACTCAATGTGGTGGTGGGCTTACAGCGCCACTACCAAAATTCATATCGTGAGCTATTCAACCGTCTCAAAGATGGTATGATTGGAGATATTGTTTCCGCGCAAGCGTGGTGGAACAACGAAGGCGTATGGGTGAACCTGCGCAAGCCTGGCATGACGGAAATGGAATACCAGATGCGCAACTGGTACTACTTCAATTGGATCTGCGGTGACCACATTGTAGAACAGCACATTCACAATATGGACGTAGTCAACTGGTTTAAGGGAGAGTTTCCGGTGAAGGCGCAAGGCATGGGCGGCCGCGAAGTGCGCAAAGGAAAAGAGTACGGAGAAATTTTCGACCACCACTATGTGGAATTTCAATATGCGGATGGCAGTATCATGAATAGCCAATGCCGGCACATCAAAGGCACCATGAGCAAAGTGGACGAGCAGATCATGGGCACGAAGGGTACTATTTATTGCGGAGCGATGAACATTACCGACCGCAAAGGAAACGTGATGTACCAGTTTGATAAGGAAAAAGAAAACAACCCGTATCAAACCGAGCATGATGAGTTGTTTGAAGCAGTGGCTAAAGGCGAATACAAATTTGCCGACACCGAACATGGAGCCAAGAGCACGATGACAGCCATCTTGGGAAGAATGGCCACCTACTCGGGCCAGGTGATGGAATTTGAAAAGACACTCAACTCCGGAATTTCCATTCAGCCCTCTCGCTACGCGTGGGATGCAGACATGCCATCGAAGCCAGACAAGAATGGCTTCTACCCGGTGGCAGTACCGGGTGTAACGAAGTATTTTTCATAGCGCATAAACATTTTATACAATCACAGCCGGGGGCAACCTCCCGGCTGTTTTTTTAAACCTGAATTTCAACATGATTGTATGGAAAACATAAAAATTGCTTTTTAAAATGACCTTTGGATATTGCAGGATAATTCCCATAGCGTGACCTTCATTCGCACCCTTCTCCTTAAACTGTACCTCGTCTGGGTATTGTTTGTCTTTACGTTTTTTATGCTGCTCTTCCTTCCCGGAATACTAGTGCCGGCTCTCTTTGGCCCCCGGGCCGTAGGGGTCACGTATTTCTTTATGAAATTATGGTCGTGGGTATTCAGCAAACTGAACTTCATTCCTTATGAAATCATCGACCGCCACAAGATTCGTAAAGGGCAATCATACATTTACGTAAGCAACCACACTTCTTCCCTTGATTTACCAGGCATTGCCATGACCATCCGGGGGCAGTTTCGT
>JAIENH010000798.1 GCA_019751475.1 Cyclobacteriaceae bacterium | reverse complement strand
TAAAGATAATTTGAGAAGTTCTAAAGCCGATTTTTTTTGCAAATTCAAACTGCATTGCCCCTGGCACCATGATGTAGTCAAAGTATTTTGAAAAGAATAACCGGGCATAAATCGCCCCAATTACCTGCTTCCATGTTCCTATCCAATGACTATCAGCACTAGTAATAACCGTAATCTTTCTTTTTTTCGCCAATTTGCAAATTCGGAGATATCCACCATCCATCCATCCACTAACAAAAACTAAGTCTGGTTTCGATTCTCCAAGCAACTCTCGTAGCGCAGCGTCATTCAACTTTGATCTTAAATAGTAACGAACACCAGTAACTTCAGGAGGGACATACGGGGTAAGCACTTTTTCATCCCATCTTACAACTACTATTTCCACATTAAAAGAAGTAACCATCGATCGAAGGCACGATACCGTGTAAGGCATTACTTCCGAATACAAAACTAATAATCTACGCACTATGAAATTTACAGCTAAAGTGTTGTGTAGAGTTTCAAGTATTGATCTGCGATTAACTGATAGGAAAACCTCTTTGCGTTTTCCAAGCCATTAGCAACCAAGTTAGATCGGTATTGATTATCGTTGAAAATTTTTTCAATTCCATCTCTAATTTCGTTTACATTGTAAGGATCAACAAGGTGAGCCGATTTTCCATTTTCTGTAATTTCAGCCATAGACCCAAAATTACTTGTAATGACAGGCAACCCACAAGCTTGAGCCTCTATTATTGGCAAACCAAATCCCTCATAAGTTGATGCAAAAAAGAGAACATCCGCTGAATGATAAACTTGAACCAGTTCAGCTAAAGATAAGTTGCATTTACTCTCAAATTCAATTGAATACTTTTTCAGTTTATTTACCTGAAAATCATCAAGTTTACTTATGAGCAGGAGTTTACACTTCAGCCCTTTAGCAGACTCAATTAAATTATTTAGGTTTTTATTGCTACCAGATCCGATTTGCAGTATGACTTTAGCAGGTTGTCGAGGTTCCAATGATGGCCGAAATGCGGGATTCACCGGGTTGTAAATGACCTTCACCTTATCCGGGTTAACAGAAAAATTTCTCACAATTCTTTCCTTTGAGAAATTTGAAATTGTTGTCACATATCTTGCGCGCGCAAGAGGCATTTGAAACCAAATCACTTTATAAAGCCATTTCTTAAGGCCTGACAACGTAATCTCGTAATGACCTACATCATGTATTGTCAGAATGGTTTTTTTAGGAGAGAGAAAAGCCACGTAAAAATGAACATGACCCGTAATATGAAAAACATCACTTTTATACTTTAGCGATCGGATAAAATCATGTAATATCTTTCCGCTAGCAAAATAATTAATTCTATCAACCTTAGTTGTTAGTCCAAGCTGTATTAATTGAAACACATTTTCAATACTATACACACCTGGTCGCTGCCGTCTGCTAAAAAACGTTACAATCACTTCCTAGCTAAAGCAATAATGTTAGAAGAGAAAATACCCTGAGAATTTCCGCTTTCAACGAATTTCCAGAACCTATTTACCAGTACCTTATAGCGCCAAAATAAAAGCCTAATAAACCCACTTGTATTAACTGGCGCAGGCCCCATTTCAAAGCACCTAACATCCCGAAATCCGGTATTGAGAAAAATTTGGTTTAAGGAAGATCGAGTATATGCCCATTCGTGAGTAAAGTCACCGTAATAAATGCTTGTATAAAATATTCCTTGTCCATTAGGTACTTGTATCATTATGCTCCCAGAAGGTTTCAATGAACGAAACACCAAGTCGAGTATTTCAAAGACCTGATCTTTTGCAAAATGCTCTAAGACATCTCGCATGATTATAAAATCAAAAAAACTAGATCGTTCTTTTAAGAAATTTCTTACGTCAGCTACCTGAATATCGGTAATTCCCATGCTCAATCCTGAATTAATTTGTTCTGGAGAAAGATCAATCCCGGATGCATTTGAATAACCTAACTGCTTTAACCAATATACAAAGTTACCATCTCCGCACCCAACGTCTAATATTGTAGATTGCTTTTCATTAGGAAGTAGTTCTTTAAAGTAATACTTCCACGATGAAAAATGCCTCCTAATTGAAGCAAGGGAATTTTGTCCATAGAGGAAATTATTATGGTTAGAAACATATTTAGAATAAATAATCTTTTTAAATAATTGATTCATTGTGACTAAGATTGGATTGCACTAGTAAGTCTTTTTCAAGTTGCAAGTGTTTCAAAACTTCAATCAATCGGCTTTTATTAGAATATCCAGATGTAACACACCTTTTCTGGCCTGCAGCTGCAATTCGTTGTCTTTCTTCACTATTCGTCAGATAGAAGTTCACCTTTTTGAGCATTTCCTCTTTAGAGGAAAAGTATGCCGCTTCATAATCCTCCCTAAATAGTTCAAGGTGTTCATTAGTTCGTTCTGCCAGCATAAACCCACCGCTCGCAGGTATTTCAATACTCCTTGTGGTTTGAAGATCTCGATTACCTTTTTTTAGAAAGCAAAGATTTATTTTCGATGCATTTAAAACCTTTGCATACTCTAAATACCATGCTCCTGCGGGTACAACTTTTAAATTCAGGTTCCGATTTGCGTATTTTGCCCAATCAGCACCCCACACCTTAACTGAAATTCCGTTTTCTGCCAAAAATAAAATATACTCAAACCTCTCTCTTTCCCAACTCCCAATAAAACTGACATCAGCACCCAAACGCTCTACATCAGTCTTGTCCATATTTAATGATTTATGAATTTGAGGGTCAAAGGCGTTTCCAATAAAAAATACAGAGCTTGCTCCCAAAGATTTAAGTTCACTTACATTGTATGATTTTGTTGTAACGTGAAGATCGAACAATGGAATTGACTTGATATAACTTAGGGATTGATTGGCAGGGTTAAACATGTCGTCTGGGCTGTACGAGACAATGATCGAGTCAGGTTGCAATTCCTTGATTCTCTTTAACGTGCTCTTGTTAATCGATAAGCCTTTATCAATCCAAACTAGATCAAAATGTTTATTTTCGATTGCATCTACTATCTTTCTATTAACTCCACTAAAAGTATAGTATAGTTTAAGCCTTACACTAATCCGATGGATACTTCTTTTCAAATCACTACTCAATTGAGGGGTTGAGTCTATAGCCACACAATTAGCCAGTTCCTGGAATGCCGTAAGCCTTTGTAGCGCTGTGCTTCCCTCCCATAAGTCGCCTATATACAAAACATTCATTTACATTAGATCAAGTGACCTTACTTCTAAACAGATTTTCGTTTTAAAAAGGGTTGCTCCACAACCAATGATAGCGCATAGGAAATTATAATTACAGCTAGTATACCCAAAATAACAAAGCCAGAATGAATTGGCAAAGCGCCCGAGGTTTCCATGATCCAAGCGCTAATGAAAACTAAAATTGGAAAATGTATAATGTAAATTGTATACGAAAATTTGCCTATGCCACCCCACCAACTTAATGTAGTTAAAATTTTATTAGATGGCTTTAATGAGAGAAGGAGAGCAAGCACCCCAAAAAAAGATAACGATACAAGAAAATCATAAACAATTGAATTACTTATAAAGGGCACCACAATTATCGAAATCATTAAAAAAGCTAAGTGTTGAAGACGTAGTTTTATTCTGGAAGAATACACATCAGCTAACAATGCACCCAGCCACCAACAGATCAATAATGAGCAAATCTGCTGCGCCATTAGCAAAGGCCATATGCCGATAGTGAAGGAAAGTAACCATAAAACGAAAACTAAAAAATAACAGATCCAAGTTCGCTTTACTGAAATCACGAGAAAAAATGGATAGATCATGTAAAACCACCATTCATACTTTAAGCTCCATGTCACACTATTAGATCCAAAATTTACTACCGTTGGCTCAAGAACTAAGAAAAAATTTCCAATCAAAATTCTTAAATCATGAAAAAAAGATACAGCTTGATTAATCGAAGGATACATTGTTGAATGTAGATATAACAAAGGAAAAATGTTTGCACCAATACTATCTAAAAAAAAAGTAAGCACTAACGCTACCAAGTAAGGAGGATAAATCCGACTAATCCTTTTTTTATAGTAATTAATATAGTCAATAGTCCCAAGTGGTTTTCCATCTCGTATTTTCTGCGCATAGCTTAAGTGAATAACGAAGCCAGACAAAACAAAGAAAAACATTACTGCTTCATGACCAAATCTGAATAATCTAAAAAAATAAAGGCCAAGTTTGTCAATTAACCCATACTGGTTTGGATGGAGCAAGTAACCTTCGCTATACCCTTCTTGCAATAACCATTTGGCGTGCCCTATTAGCACCATTAATGCTGCTAATCCACGCAATCCATCCAAAAAAATAAGTTTTTCAGGGTCGTGAAAATTAACCTTATCAGCTCCACGCAATCCGAATCTATTTAGACCAAATATGATTATCAGTACTAATATTGAAGTTCACAACTAGACTTGTTTACTTATCCGGTGCCCCTTTAAACTGCCCGATTTTAAGTGCAAAGGCTACCTTACCTTTAAATTTATAAACGTAGTACTTCAACAGTTGCCGTAAGTCAAGTCTAAACTCATTTAGCTTTTGAAACATCGTTAGCTTAACTTTTGCTTGACTCAGAACAGGAAAATCCATTAACTCCACGGGCAAAGTGCCTTTGAAGGGAATTGCCCTTAACCAAATAGGGCCGATTGTCGGATTTATATACTTAGTTCTTGCCTGATCCCAAGCAAGCCATTTATAAAAAAACCAATTTTCCGATACCTGATGGCTATGGCCCCAAGTCATTATTTTCCCTTTCAATTCATCATCTGAATATACGTAAGATAAATGATAACAAATGCCACTAAGGGCTACGCCCGATTTAAAGTCGTAATTGCATGTTCGTCTATCTACAAACTTAGTATCCAGAAAGTCTGAAAGATTAATTGCAAAATTGGCACTCATTGAAAAAATAGAATTTTTAAGCCCAAACATATCTGTTCTTTCTACTATAACCGTGTGAATATTCTTCCAAAAATTAATCCATAAATTGTAGTAAAAAGGAGCATGTGGATTCTTTATAATCCCTTCAATATTCTTAGAATATTCCTCAGGAAGGTAAAATTCATCAGGATCCTGAATAATGAGATAGTTCATTCCGTCCAATCTCGCCTGATTGACCACTGCATTTCGCTGCTCTTCCTCGTTGTCCCATGCCCCCTGAATAATTCGAATTTTATCTCGATGAACAGAATTAATCACGATTTCTAAATCGGACGTATTCTTGTAATAACTTCTAGCTTTAGAATTGTATTTCGTCCATGGCACTGGGCTATAGCTAACATAAATCAAATCAACAAAAGGGGCGCAGTTTTCAATGCATCTAAGAATCGTCCTTTGAGCGTTGAAGTAAAGGATTAATACACCAAACTTCATTTTTACATCAAAAGGTAACTCACAAGAAACTATTCTATAATGCCAACTGCAAGCAATTCATCTCCGCTTGTATCTGCTACTACTTGGTCAAATTTATTCCAGCCCCCAAAAACATCAAGATTTTTGTAGGGTGAACTTGTGATTAAATAAGGCACATCCTTAAAAACATATTTGAAAAAGTCTACATTTAAATAGTTTGGATGAACCATTCCCCAAATTGAATGAAAATCCTCTGGCTTGCGACTTCTGAAATCATCGGACCCATTAGGGCAATACGTAATCATAAGTCCACCTTTTTTTAGAAGCTTCTTTGCAATTTGAAAAAACTCCACTAAATCAGTTACGTGCTCAATTACGTGAGCACTAAAGAAAACATCATTATCTGGCAGTAAAAGATCAACATCATTCTTAATATCTAATCCGAGAAGTGAATTTCCTCTTTCGACCATTGGCTTAGATATCTCAAAACTTTGAACCGAGAAGCCCACTTTAAGAAATTGATAGGAAGCATATCCCCAGCTGCAACCATAATCCACAACTTTAATTGGAGTGTCCTGGTGGCAAAGCAATTTTATAATCTGAATGCGGTCGGAATAGTCCTTTCCTGAATTCAGAAAAGAACTTTTTTTAAACTCCTCTAGTTGTGCACCGGCAGGTATATTTCGTGTGATGTCAGTCTCCTCATAATCGTTTTGGCAAAATATCCAACTAGCTTCCTTTGAGTCCTTCGGATGTCTAAAATAAAGATGACAATCTGAGCATTCAAACAGACGTGCAAAAACTGCCTTACTATCAATAACTACCGTTCTGCTGGACCCACAAAATGGACACCTTTTGTCACTTCCATACCTGGTCATGCAGTCTAGAAAGTATTGCAGTTTTCTATTATTCATAAACTCAAAATCTTTATCCTCTAAATTCTGAAGTTGTTAGCGCCTTACTTTTCTTTGGAGATACCCATTTATTGTCCTTAACTCCCAATCTACAGTGCTTTTTATTAGCACTATACATTCCGAACACACAAAAGTTCGAAAATCAAAACCAAGAACACTCAAAGCCCTATAAACTAATTGAGTGGTATAAGGAGCATCCACATCCGGAACTTCAAAAATGAGGCAGTTAACTATTTTTAGCCACTCCAGATTTTCACTGAAAAGGGCCTTTTCAGCCCCCTCAATATCAATTTTTAAAATATCAATTTGACTAATAGAATTTTCTTTAACAATGCGATTCATTGTTGTGCTTTCAATTTTGTCTATTACTTTTTCACCGGTTGTACTATGGGGACCAACATAAAATGCCTGAGGATCTGAA
>JAIENH010000629.1 GCA_019751475.1 Cyclobacteriaceae bacterium | reverse complement strand
TTTGAGAGAGGGCTGAATGCCTATAATTACAATTAAAATGAAGAGGAAAAAAATATCAGGTAATGATCAAGCAGAAGTAATTTTTAGATCAAATCGAGAGTGTGTTATCTGTAGTAACCATAAGCGTGGTGACCATATTCATCATATTGACGGAAACAAGACAAATAACAAGTTCGAAAACTTAGCTTTCCTATGTTTTGATTGTCATAGTGATGCTACTATGACTGGTGGTTTAAAGAAAAAATTGACTCCTAAAACAATTATGAAGTTTAGAGACCACAAATATCAAGTTGTAGCCATAGAACGCGAAAATGCATTGAAGCGTTTTAATTCTCCAATTGATGGATTGACTACTGAGGATTTATTAACTACTACTAAAAGTGCTATAATAATAATTGAAATTGAAAAAATAAAGGAAGAGTACTTTTCGGCTGAGTGGACAGAGCGACCAAGTATAATTTTAAAACTTAATAGGTTTTTAGATCATACCAATTTTAGAGTAGCAGTTGATATTTTTAATTTCTTCTCAATCGTAGCAGATCAAACAAGGTTCGGCATGACAACGGATGTTGCTGTTTCCATTTTCACATTAACGATTAATTTTTTCCCTTATTCAAACAAAAAGGAAGACGATGGGAAAATTTTTGAACTCGGTAATGAATGCGTAAACATTGCCTTTAGCTTGATTTACGACTCAATTATTCATCTAAAGAATTACAACATTGCAATGTATGGACTGACTATGCTTAAATACGTGCACAAGAAAGGCAAGCAACACAAAATCAAACAATTAGGTGATCGGGTTCTTGAAACCTATAAAGAAATTGAGAGAATGTTACAGCGAGTTGGACGAAATGACCTAGAGATTGCTTTGCGATTAGTAAGAGAATTTAAGTCAGACCTTAATGGGAAAAATCTGTCTTTTCCCTTGTTATCGGACGATTTAATGAAGGTGATTATTCAAACCGCAAAGTGAACCGTTGCTTGAACCTAGTAAAACTCATCCTCTTCAATCGATTCGCACGGGCGGTACTTAATTTCAATTTTAGCGGGATTGAAGAAAACGAGGCACCCGACAGGGTGAAAGCATTTCTCATCGATCTACTGTATACAATTGCAGTATTTATTCCACTCATTCTTGGTGCGGCTTTGTTTGCCAAAATGATACAAAGTTTTGGAGGGCTGTCAGCCGAAACGGGCAATAACTTACAAAACGCATTGATGGCAGTACCATTTTATGGACTGTATATGATGCTGCTGCACAAAGACTTCTACAACGGACAAAGCATCGTCAACCGGCTGTGGGGCTACCAGGTGGTCGATATCAAAACCGGGAGTCCGCCCGACCCGTTTAAGTGTATGCTGAGGAATTTGACGATCATAATTTTTCCAGTTGAATTGCTGTTGGTTTTGGTTAATCAAGAGAGAAGGCTGGGCGACTTTATTGCGGGAACTAAGCTGATAAAAGTTGAGAAGCGAGACCCGGAATCAATTCTTGCAGAAATACCCAACACCGACTTCGGGCAACGAGCCAAATTGGCGTTGGCTCTTTCTTCGTTACTGTTTATCGTATGGACGATTTGATAGACTCACTACTTCAACGCTGCCAGATCTCTTACCAAAATCCTTCTCCGATCAAAGTTGATGAGGTTTTTCTCTTTGAGGTCGTTGAGTATAGTGGTCACGGTTTGGCGGGATGTGCCCGTGAGTGAGGCGATATCCTGGTGGGTGAGTTTAGTTGGGATGAGCGTTTCAAAGCCTACTTTTTTTCCTTTCCAGGAGGCCGCGTCTTTGATGAACTCCACCACACGCGTGCGTGCGTCTTTAAACACCAGCAGTTCAAGTTTGCGTTCTAATTTGATCAGCCGCAGACCAACCAGCTTGAGCATTTTAAAGCTCAGCTCCCGGTTTCCATACATCAGGTCTTTCAACTCTTCAATACTCAATGGACAAATTGAAGTATTGGCATCCATGGATTGGGCAAAGTCTCTTCGTTTTTCTTCCCCGGCCAATGCCAGTTCGCCAAAAATCTCACCGGTAGTCAAAATGGAGGTGATCACCTCCCGGCCATCGTCCAGGTAGTGGCCGATGCGCACGCGGCCTTCGGCTATCATGTAAATGTGCGAAGCCGGCTGATCAGGAAAGTAGATAAACTGGTCTTTAGTGTAATGATGGAACACGTGGTTCTCGTTGAGTGCCTTTACTTTGTGAGGGCAAAGCACATCATACAAGTCTACACTCTCGAAATACCACAGAGCAGATTCTTTTCCCATCGTTTCTTTCTCTAAAGTTAATTCTGATCTTTGTTTTCTAAAGAGAATTTTCCTTCAAATAGTTTCTTGAGCAAGCGAATACTTACTGAAATCTGGATTTACCCCATAAAATCACTGGGGGGCGTGAGGAAGTCATCAGCGCGGGTCATGCAAAAAGGCTTGCAATATGATAGGCGCTGGATGTTGGTGGACGAGCAAAACATTTTTTTAACACAGCGGGCCATACCCCAACTGGCACTTTTCAAACTGGAGGAGTCGGAAAGCGGGTTCACCATTCGCTATCAACATGACACAATTTTTCTTCCCGCCAAGGAAGAGCCACAGGGCAACCCAATGGCAGCACAAATTTGGGATGATGTTGTTACTGTACATGAGGTAAGTCGCACACATAGTGAGTGGTTCTCTGCCCGATTGGGATTTATATGCAGACTTGTTGCCTTTCCGGAATTGCAGCCGCGCCCGGTGGATCCTGATTTTGCTATTCGTGATGAGCAGGTGAGCCTGGCGGATGGCTATCCCTTGCTGATTATTGGCGAATCTTCTCTTCATGATCTTAATCAACGTCTGGCTGTTTCGGTGCCCATGGATCGGTTTCGCCCTAATCTTGTCTTTAGTGGAGGTGAGGCTTACGAAGAAGATCAATGGAAAAATTTTAGTGTTGGTGTAAATCAATTTGCTGGAGTGAAACCATGCAGCCGATGCGTGCTCACTACGGTTAATCAGCAGTCGGGTGAGAAGGGCACTGAGCCACTGGCCACGCTAGCTGGCTATCGGAAGAAGAATGCCCGCCTGCCGGACGGGCAGGGTAAAGTGTATTTTGGACAAAATGTGCTGGCAATTGACCACAAGGAAATTTATGAGGGAGATGAGATCAACTTACTTTAAATTCAACATTCAACATTTAATATTACAGATTGGCTTTAGCCTTTTAGTTTTTTGCTCTTGCATTTCAAAAAATCAAGAGTTGCCAATTTTTGGTGAACGCAAGGTGGTTGGTACTGACACCGTGTACCATACCATCGCACCATTTCAGTTTATCGACCAAGACAGCAACCGTGTGGACAATACCACCTTTCGCGATAAAATTTATGTAGCTGATTTTTTCTTTACATCCTGCCGCACCATCTGCCCTATTATGAAGACACAAATGCTGCGGGTGTACGAGGCCACAGCAGAGATGCCCGATGTGTTGATTCTTTCACACACCATCGACCCGGAATACGACACTGTAGCGCTGCTGCATGACTTTGCCGAGCGCCTGGGTGTGGAGAGCAACCGCTGGCATTTTGTAACGGGTATCAAGGACTCTATATATAAGATAGCGCAGACCAGCTACTTCGCTACGGCTATGGAAGATAAGACCGAGCCAGACGGCTTCATTCACAGCGGAGCATTTTTGTTGATTGATAAAAAGGGCCGCATTCGCGGCAAGTATGACGGCACCAAAGAAGAGGAAGTTGACCGGCTGATTGTTGATATAAAAAAACTTCGGAGAGATGCAGATTGATCGCATGGCAAGAAGGTTGTCAACAATGTACGTTCTCCTTTCCACCGTATTAGTGACGGGCATATCGTTCGTGCAATGCAGCAGTCAAGACGCTAAATTTCAGCAGTACTATGTGAAGGGCGAACAACTGTATAAGAAAAACTGCAGCAATTGCCATCAAAAAAGTGGTAAGGGACTGGGCCGATTGTATCCTCCCCTGGCGGGGTCGGATTTTATGGCGAAGAATTTTGATGAGACCCTCTGCCTCATACGCTATGGAAAGGAAGGTGAGATGGAAGTAAACGGCAAGCGGTTCAACAAATCGATGCCGGCTATTCCCACACTCACGGACCTTGAGATTGCCGAGATTGCCACCTACATCTACAACAGTTGGGGTGGTGAGCGGGGTATCATCGAAGTAAAAGACGCAGCAGCCGTACTGGCTTCTTGTACAAACAAGCCCTGATATTTTGTAATTCTTAGATGCTTTTCTTTTATTAGCCGTCATGGCATCCATCAAGCGGCCCAACTACCGGGAGACAATCATCACCTTGGCGGTGATTGCGGGCGTATACGTGTTCCTGATCGCGCTTCTGATGTGGTTGGAAGAAGGCGCTCCAAGCGGAAAAATCAACTCCTTACAGGATGCCCTTTGGTATGTAATTGCCACGCTCACTTCGGTAGGTTATGGTGACATTATACCAGTGACGTACTGGGGCCGCATGCTCGGCTTTATCTTCCTTCTCTCTACGTTTGGTGTGTACGGTTTTATTATTGGTCAGATTGCAAATTTTATGAGCACATTAAAAGAACAACGCGAGCTCGGGCTCTACGGTACCGAGTTTGCCAACCACGCGGTGATCATCGGGTGGAATGACTTCGCCCAGTCCGTGATTGGTCACCTGGTAGGGGCCGGGCGGCAGGTGGCTATCGTCACCAAAGACCGGCCGAGTGTGGACATCATCCGTGAATACTATTCATCCCAAAATGTGTTTACCCTCTACTCTGACTACAATAACTTCGATTTGCTGGAAAAGGCCAACATTAAACGAGCTTCAATTGTTTTTATCAACCTTAATGATGATACAGAGAAACTCGTTTACATCATCAACATCAAGCGTCATTTTCCCAACCTGAACTATGTTGTAACACTCGACAATGGTAATTTGAAAAGCACTTTCGTGAATGCGGGCGTCACTTACGCCATTTCGAAAAATGAAATATCTTCCAAGCTGCTGGCAAGTTACATCTACGAGCCGGACGTGGCCATCTTCAGCGAAGAGATTATTGCCTACGCGCACGAAGACCATGAGTATGACATGAAGGAATTTTTGATTGCCACCGGCAATCCTTTCATCGGCATGCCCTACGAGAAGGCATTTTTTGATTTAAAGAAGCAGTGCAACGTGGTGCTGATTGGCTTAGTGCGTGTAAATGAAGGTAAACGAGTGCTGTACAAAAATCCTGAAGGTGGTATGGCTATCCAAGACAGTGACTACCTGGTAATGCTCATGGATCGCAAAGGACAAGACCGACTTAAGAAAGTATTTCATATTGAAGAGGGCGTGTAGAAACTTCTTTATTAGCTGCCCAGCGTGTAGGCCAGTTTCATAAACGAAATCACCTCTTTGTTCACATCTTCCTTCGCATACATGCGGAAGTGGTGGTTAAACTGCTTCGCATCACCCGCTTGCCTGCCAACAGGCATGGGCACCTGCGCGATCTTTTGAAAACATGTGTTGTCGGGATAGGGTTTTTCAAATGGGAAGACCACGTGTATAAAATCTTTTCCCAGTTGCGTAATATAGACAATGCGCTTGCGCGGAGTGGCAATGCCAATCATGGTTTTGGCTGGGTGTAATGTAACTTTTCCTATTTGGCGGTACTTATCGATGAAGTGGGTAAATAACGACACGGTGTGTATGGACTTGCCGAGAAGGAAATCATCAATTGTTTTTTCAGATGTATTGATTTTTTTACCAAGCATAATTTTATTTCTTCTTCGCAGCCTTTGCTACTTTATTAAAGTCTATCGCGAGCTTTACCCAATAATCAAAAGCCCTCTTTGATTTATAGCCTTCTTCTCTTTTACATGGGGCAGATGAGCCAGGGCTTCCCGCACGCGATTAGTCAGTTTTTCATTGTAGGCCACGGTAGTTTTTTGAATTGACTTACCAAAGATAAGCTATCTTTAAATTATTAAGTCAGCACGCATTGTGAGACCCATTGATCGTTATTTTTTTGAAAAAGAAGAGCCCATCAAAGGTTGTTTGCAATTTTTACGAGGGCATATTCTCAAGCAAAGCCCGCATATCACCGAAGCCTGGAAGTACGGAATGCCTTTTTTCTGTTACGATGGAAAAATGATTTGTTACCTGTGGGTACATAAAAAATACAAGCAGCCCTACATGGGTATTGTAGAAGGCAAGAAAATCAGTCACCCGGATTTACTGCAAGAGAAGCGAGCCCGTATGAAGATTTTACTGCTCGACCCCAGTCGTGACCTGCCAATGAAGAAGATTAATTTGATTTTGAAAGAGATGTTGGCATTGTACGAATAATTCCTAATCACTTCCTCCCTTGACTATGCTGTGCTAAGATCAAAGCCTCAAAACCCGAAGTTTTGTCCGTCCCTTTATCTTATTGCTTATCAGCAGCCTGGCAATTACGCCAACACTTATAATCATAGCGGTCACGTTCAATGTTTCCCTGCTCAACTGACCTGTGTTGATTACATCCAAAAGCAAATAGCCCGTGCCGGCAATAAGCGTAAGCTGGGCGATTTTGTAGCGCAGCCACCACTTCGAAGAACGCTATGAGGTCATATAACTTTTGCTTTGGTATGGGTTCACAATTCACTTATTTTGTAGTTATTAACTTGATAACAAAATGATCTCTTTACCTCTGCCCACAGAAACCGAGCAGCTTATTGCCCAGCTTTC
>JAIENH010000064.1 GCA_019751475.1 Cyclobacteriaceae bacterium | reverse complement strand
GGTGAGGCCAATGGCTTGCAATCTATTTTTCAGCCACGCGGGTGATTCTTGAACCGTAATCTCTGAAAGGGTAAGCCCGGAGTACCGAGGACACGCAGCGGTATTTTCTACCGTGACGGAAATGGGAAGCTTGTTATTATCAACGTTAAAAGATTCAACAGACGGCCAGCGAATAGGGCGATTTTTTGCTGCTTTAATATCGCGAGCAACACCGATATGAGAGGCTGCATCGGCCCGGTTGGGGGTCAACCCAATTTCAATGATGCTGTCTGATTGTATTTGATAGTAGTCGGATGCAAGGGTGCCATTGGCAACTTTTGTATTGAGCACAATGATGCCTGCATGACTTTCGCTCAACCCAATTTCATCTTCAGCACAGATCATGCCTTCACTTTGCTCACCACGAATTTTAGCCGCTTTGATGGTGAAGGGTTCTCCTTTGACAGGATGAACGGTGGTACCCATCAAGGCCACCACCACTCTTTGGCCGGCCGCTACGTTGGGCGCACCACAAACGATAGAAAGAGGTTTGCTTTGGCCAACATCGACTGTAGTGAGCGAGAGCTTATCTGCATTCGGGTGTTTCTGGCAGGTAAGAACTTCACCGATTACTAAACCCTTGAGGCCGCCTCTTACCGACTCATGCGCGTGAACACTTTCTACTTCAAGACCGGTGTCGGTGAGTGTCTTTGCTATTTCGTCCGGAGATTCCGGTATGTCAATGTATTCTTTAAGCCAGGCGTACGAGATGGTCATTGGAGCGAAAAATGGCCCCAAATATAACGTTTATATCAAATCAATGACCGTTGTTGTATTTGTAGGTAAATACGTTTAGCTCAAAAACAAATCCGGAGGCAAGTGTTTGGTTGGGAAACGAAAACAACCGCGCAAAGCACAACTGCACTTTATCGCTCAGGTTATACACGATGCCGAATGTTGCATTTGATTTTTTATTTTGACCTGAGACTAAATCGCCCATCAGCTGCCACCGGTGGTTGAGATGATACTCGTATCCAAACCAGTAGCCAACCTGTTCCTGGTTGCCACCAATATAGGAAGGAGTGCTTTGGTAAATACCTCCGATTACAAAGCCCAATGATTTCGGGAAGTGATAGCGAGCACCAGCGTAATTCCAATACGCCAAACTCGTAGAGCCGCCAGAGGCGAGGTTCGGACCTGCTTGCGTTCCAATATTTACATCCCATTTTTCAGAAAGAATCCATTGCTTTTGGGCAGTGAACATCAATACGGGGTACAATGGCTTATTAAAAGGATCGTCATTTCTACCCAGGCGAAGGCCGTTGTTCCACTTCAGAGGAAGATCAACAAAATTCACCCCAATGTCCCACTTTTTCCCAAGCCCGTAGGTAAGGTGCACTTTTGATTCTTGTGCTTGCCAGGAGTAAATGTTGATTTGGTGCTGGTAGAAACCTTCCCTCGCAGGCGTCATATCCCCTGAAGGGACATTGAAAAGATTTTGCTGGGCAGATGCAGAGAAAGTGGCTGCCACTAGGAGTAGCAGGTAGACAATTTGTTTCATTTTGAATAAGGCGGCAAAAATAGAGAAATCCCCTGAACGCAGGGGATTTCCAGGTTAATTGATTGCCAAATTTTTTTGCGATCGAAGCTTTTGTTTTAGATACAGTATTTCGTCTGCTGTGAGAAGATTTAACGCCTTGCGGTATTCTTTTCTGAATAGACGCCAGTCAAACCGCACTTTACTCAGTATCAAGACGCAGTAATCTGACATTTTGGTCTTCATAATTCTTACGGTTTTGAGGTGAACCATGTTTTAATCTTTGACTTGTCTGTTTTCAACGTTTTGCTGGTAGTAACATACGCTGCAGCAAACATGCCCGTGATGATAAACCAAACAATAATAGTTCGTGATGAAATGATTTTTTTCATGTGATATAATGATTAAGGAATTAATGAATCGTAGAACCTGATAACACGCATCGCACAGATACGAGGCTCAGATTGCTAATTCCTAAAACAACAATTGATCACATAGATAGGAGCTGTGCGGGCTGGAGTTGTGAGTACGGAATAAAAGTATGGCTTCGGAGAATAGCTAGTATCGGTCAGCTCCTTTGCAATTTTTACTCCCGATTTTCTCCGATGCTGAGGAAGAGTGACTTCAAGCTTTGTTACGTCTTCCTCTAGGTTCTCCTCGGCTGAGAAAGTCTGGGAAAAGGAGAAGGGGCCCCCCACAATTACCCCAAACACCAAAAACCAAAGCAACGTGGAAGAAAACCCCTTCATATAGCAAAACTAACAGTTTTAATAGTTTTACTATTAAACGCTGATGCTCTTCCGAAGTTTTATAGAAGGGAAAAAAAATTAATAGTCCCAGTCTAACCCTAATTTTTCCTTTAATTCGTTCAAAAAAGGGTTTTTTTGAGCTAGATGCTCAAACTTTTCACGATTGGTATAGATGTTCTTTTTTTCTTCAGTAGCTCTCATTTCTGTGACGATGGTAAGCTGGGAATTCTGGAGGCGCTCCCGTAGAAACTGTAAAAACTCCCGCCTGAAGTTATCCAGCAGGGTCTCCTCTACGGGGTTGGTGAGCATAATCGAAATGGTAGGATGCTCGTATTGAAAGTCGCGCTTCAGCACTTGGTATTCAGCAATTTGATCTTTGCGCTGTTCGGCATACTCGCTCCAGGCTTGCCGCAAATCAGTGAGATCAATTTTCTGGTTGAGGAGCCCTGCTTCAGGTTGGTCTTTTTTCTCCGGTGTAGTAGGTGTTGGCTTAAAAATGTCTTGAAGATTGAGCGTAGTCTTTGGCTTACCCGACTTTGATACATTCGGGGCAGGCACAATAATATCAGATGGAATTACCTCTGGTACTGGACGCACAGCAACCGGCACAACGGTCGTGCTGGTATCTTCAACTAATTCAATTTTTTTTTAACCCTGCCGATGGCTCGGCAGATTTTTCAGCAGCGATTGCGGCCCCGTTTACGGCCGACTTCAGGTGCGCCATTTTCATCAGTGCCAACTCTACCAGCAAGCGCTGACTCTTGCTCAGCTTGTAGTTTATGTCACATTGATTGGTGATGCTTAGCCACGAGAGCAGCAGCGAGTAAGGCACGGCCTTGGCCTGCTCCAGGTATTTCTTCTTCGTTACTTCCGGCACTTCCATGAGTTGCACCGTGCGCGCATCCTGCGATACCATGAGGTTGCGCAAGTGTTCGCTCAGACCTACTATAAAATTCTGCCCGTCAAATCCTTTTCTTAGCACTTCATCGAAAAGGAGCAATGGTCCTGTAGGATTTTCTGCCAGCAATCCATCCACAACTTTAAAATAATACTCATAGTCCAGGATGTGGAGGTTATTGATGACGTCCTGAAACATCACACCCTTGCCCGATGAGAACGTGACCATCAAATCAAAAATCGACAGAGCATCACGCAGGGCGCCATCGGCCTTCTGTGCGATCAGGTGCAGAGCCGCTTCTTCAGTTTTTACTTTTTCGCGATCCGCTATTTTCTTTAGCTGCCGGGCAATGTCAGCTATCTGTATCCGGTTAAAGTCGAAGATCTGGCAGCGAGACAGAATAGTCGGAATGACTTTGTGCTTTTCTGTGGTGGCTAAAATGAAAATGGCGTATGACGGTGGCTCCTCCAATGTTTTCAAGAACGCATTGAAGGCGGCATTGGACAGCATGTGCACCTCGTCAATGATGTAGACCTTGTACTTGCCATACTGCGGAGGATACCGCACCTGGTCAATCAGGTTCCGGATGTCTTCTACCGAATTATTAGAGGCTGCGTCCAGTTCAAAAATATTGAGGGAGTTGACTTCGGCTTTCTCTTCGAAGCCATTGATCATTCGGGCCACAATGCGTGCACATGTGGTCTTTCCTACACCCCGCGGGCCACAAAAGAGCAAGGCCTGGGCCAGTTTGTTCGTATCGATGGCATTCTTGAGCGTGGTAGTGATGTGCTCCTGGCCCACCACCTCATCAAACCCAAGGGGCCTGTATTTTCGCGCAGAGACTACAAAGTTTTCCATCGGCCCGGCAAGATAGTTTTTTGATGGCAACCAACGTCAGGCTGTGGAAAAATTGTAAATAAAAAAGCTAACTGCCTCTTACTGCACGTGCCGGCAACTTATCTTGGAGGTATGAATAGATGGGTGTTTTTTCTTATTTCCGTGCTGAGTTTTCATACCAATGCACAGCAATTGGTTGCGCCTGCCGCGCGATGGACTACTCAACCCTGGGATGCCCGGTGGATCACTGCACCACAAGGGCCTTTACCCGGGGTGTTTCACTTTCGTAAAGCATTTACACTCTGGGAAAAGCCCGCGCAATTCATCATTCATATTTCAGCTGACAACCGGTATCGACTTTTTGTAAATGGCAAGTACATTCACGATGGCCCGCAACTGGGTGATGCCCGTCATTGGCGATTCGATTCCTTTGATCTCACCACGCTGATGCAGAGTGGTGCAAATACTATTGCCGTTCAAGTGTGGGATCTTGGAAAGGCGGCTCCTCTCCAGCAAATGGGTAAGCAGTTAGGTCTTATTGTACAAGGCGATAATCAAGTAGCAGCAGTAGTCAACACCGATAAAACATGGAAGTGTTACCAGAATACCGGTCTTGAACCCATTGAATACAAGCCGGTAGACCCATCATTATATTTTCAATATTATGCGGCCGGCCCCACAGATAAAATCGATGGAAAAAAAATTCCGTGGGACTGGGAGAAGCCTGGTTTCAATGATTCCAAATGGCTAGTGGCTATCGAGTTGCAGGCTGGAGCACCCTTTCAATCGGCTGGCTTTGGTGATGCGGTAAGAGAGTTGTTACCGCGCAGCATTCCAGTCATGGAAAGAACCTATCAAAGTTTTAAGGCAATACGAAGAACAGAAGGAATCAACGCTGCAAGTACGAATCCCACACCGATTACCATTCCACCCAAACAAAAGGCCGTCATTTTATTTGATCAAGGCCAACTTACTACTGCCTTTCCGGAATGGGTGTTTTCAAAAGGGCAGGGCCGGGAGGTAAAGGTGACGTATGCGGAGGCCGTGTTTGATGATATTCACAAAGTAGGTCATCGCGATTCCATTCGAGGAAAGTCTATCCATGGCGTATATGATTTGATTTATCTGGATGGTGGCGAAAACAAAACATACTCCACACTTTCGTATAGGGCCTTCCGCTATGTGCAAGTGGAGGTAAGTGCTGGTGACACTCCGCTCGTCATTGAAAAGTTTGGCAGTTGGTTTACCGGTTATCCATTTCGCAAAGTCGCATCATTCACGTCAAGTGATGCGGCATTAGGGCCGGTGTTTGACATTGGTTGGCATACAGCACGACTTTGTGCTCATGAGACTTACATGGACTGTCCGTATTGGGAGCGGTTGCAATATATCGGTGACACGCGCATTCAGGCACTGGTGTCGTACTACGTTTCAGATGACGACCGCCTGGCGCGGAATGCCATCGAACAATTTGAGTGGTCGTTGCAATACGATGGCCTTACCCATAGCCGCTACCCGTCTTCGCAGCCACAATACATTCCTAACTATTCGCTGGTGTGGGTGGCCATGGTGTATGATTATTTTTTGTATCGACACGATCAAAAATTTGTAGAGGCACGGATGCCCGGTGTGCGCAATGTGCTGGAACATTTTCAGCGTTATATCACACCCGATAAGTTGGTAAGTCTTCAACCGTATTGGGATTTTCTTGATCACAGCTACAGTTCGAAGCGAATATCAGACGAAAGTGAAAACAAAGGATTGACAGCCAATTCGCTCTTTTATGTCTACGTGCTTGACATGGCATCACTAATGGAAAATACCCTTGGTAACACCCGTCAAGCGGAAGAGTATGCCCAATTGAGTAAAGAAATCAAAGAGGCCGTGCGTGCCCGTTGCTGGGATGCACCGCGTGGCTTGTTTGCCGACAGCCCTGACAAAAAGCACTACAGCATGCACAGTAATATTCTTGCCATACTCTGTGACCTTGTGCCGGCCAATGGGCAAAAGGATATGATCAAGATTTTGCTGAATAACAATTCGCTTACAAAGACCACCTTGTATTTTGATTTTTATCTCGGCCGTGCTATGAATAAAGCAGGCGCAGGCGACTTGTATCACCAGTTATTGGTCCGATGGAAAAATTTACTATCACTAGGCTTCACTACGTTTCCAGAAGGTGTTGATCGCAGCGATTGTCATGCCTGGAGCGCGAGCCCTGATTTTGAAATGCTGGCCACATTTTGCGGAGTATCACCGGATACTCCCGGCTTTGAAACGGTATTGGTGCAACCACAGTTAGAAGATGGAGAAAAGGCAAAAGGCATTATATCACATTGGGCAGGTAAAATTGAGATCGATCTAACCCGTGTGAAAAATGAACTCCGCGGTCGTGTTGTACTGCCACCCGGCATCACCGGCCGACTGATGTGGAATGAAAAGGAAATGGTACTAAAATCCGGAGGGCAGGCCGTAAGCATGAAACCATTGATCGAGCAAATCATCAAAAAGAAAAACTGAAAGGATAGTTGGTATGGACCACGGTCAAATGATTACAGCCGAGCAACTTACTCCAGAGCTTGACTTCTCCGCCTCGCGCAGCAGCGGCCCTGGCGGGCAGAACGTCAACAAAGTAAATTC
>JAIENH010000008.1 GCA_019751475.1 Cyclobacteriaceae bacterium | reverse complement strand
AAAGGAAATTGCAAGCTTTTGGGATTGCAATCCGTTTGTGATGAACGTGAAGGGTCACGTTATGTTTGCAACCAAGAAAATTTCACCAGGTGGCCACTGGATGAACATCACTCGCCTTGCTTGTACAAAAATGAAAGCGGATTTGACTACTTCGGCTGAAGCCTATCTTCGCGTGTCACTTTCACTCGTAGATGGTTTCATAAGTTGCTGGGATGAAAAGTATCGGAGCAAGCTCATTCGCCCTGAGAGCTACATCAATCAATACATTGATGAAAACTGGGTGCCATTGCTGCAGACACCTCCGTTCCCTGAGCACACGAGTGGACATAGTGTTATATCAAACTCAGCTGCTGTGGCGCTTACGGGTTTGTTCGGTGATAATTTTGCATTCACAGATTCGACAGAAGTAGAGTATGGTATGACGGCCCGCAGTTTCAAATCTTTTCAACAAGCGGCTGAGGAAGCAGCCGTGAGCCGGTTATACGGTGGAATTCACTACAAGCCTGCCTGTGAAGAAGGTAAAGTGCAAGGCAGAAAAGTTGGTGGGTTAATTGCGGCAAGATTGAGAACAAGATTGTAAGATTCCATATAGTTACAGACACGTAGCTGCAAGGTTTGGGTGTTCTTGCATCTTCACGAATCTTTCGTGATCTTACTGTGACCAAACCTCCATACCTGCATGAGTTTATCAAAACCCCACCTCACATTTGCCCAGATCATCAATATGAATGTGGGGTTCTTTGGTATACAATACAGCTTTGGCTTGCAGCAGAGTGCCGTTAATCCGATCTATGATTTCTTGGGCGCCAGTCCGGATGAGATACCACTATTGAACCTCGCGGGCCCGGTAACGGGATTGTTAATTCAGCCCATCATTGGCGCCCTAAGCGACAAGACATGGCACCCAAAGTTCGGTAGGCGGAAGCCTTACTTCTTTATTGGGGCTATGTTGTGCAGTGTTTGCCTTTTCTTTTTTCCTTTTAGCAGTGCGTTGTGGATGGCGGCTGGCTTGCTGTGGATTTTGGATGTGGGAAATAACACAGCTATGGAACCGTACAGGGCGTTTATCGCTGACAAGCTAAGCGATGAACAAAGACCAACGGGATTTCAAACCCAAAGCTTTTTCACAGGCCTCGGTCAAACTCTTGCGAACGTCTCTCTTTTTATTTTCCCCCTAATTGTGGTAGGGAAAACAGGTGCCATCCCGAATTGGGTGTTTGCTTCGTTCTTCCTCGGCTCAGTCTGTTCTATAGGCACTATTTGGTGGAGTATGCACACCACTCCGGAGATACCTCCGAGCAAAGAAGAGATTGAAGAGATCAAGCGAAAGAATGAAGGTCAGCCGCTTTTGGTGTGGCAATTTTTTATCTCAGTGCTTACTTCAGTTGTGGCTTATGTTATGTTGGCCGTTCTGGCTTTGCCTTCCCTGTTTTATCGGTCACTTCTTCGCAGGGTGGTTGATTGGGTGAAGGGCAATTCGGTTACAAAAGTGTTGTTCGCACAGAACATTGAAATCGTTGAGGCCATTGTAGATATGCCGCGTGTGATGTGGCAGTTGGCTCTCGTGTATTTGTTTCAGTGGTATGCGTTGTTCTGTTATTGGCAAAATGTTTCCAAGAGCATTGGACTTTCTGTATGGAAGGCAACGCCTACGGATAACCCGCAACTGTACGAGCAGGCGGTAAGCTGGACGGGTCTCGTGAACGGCTGGTACAACATCGTCACGTTTTTATCGGCCTTTGCCCTGGTGTGGTTTGTAAAGAAATCATCACCAAAGATTGTTCACTTTATGTGCTTGCTACTAGCAGCCGCAGGTTTCCTGATGTTTCCCTTTATTGAGAATAAGTACGCACTGTTTCCAGCAATTACTGGTTTTGGTGTTGGTTGGGCAAGTATGATGGGTATTCCTTATTTGCTCGTAGTGGGAAACATTCCGAAAGAACGATACGGTGTTTACATGGGAATCATTAACATGATGATTGTAGTGCCTATGATTCTCCAGACGCTGACATTCGGCTTTGTCTTGAAAAACTTTTTGAACAATAACAGTAGCCATGCGGTGCTTTTTGCAGGGGTGTTGTTGATGTTGGCTGCACTGGCGACATTGCTTATTAAAGCCGAACCTTCGGGGGAACGGGAAATACAAATGACTTCCTCGGGACACTAGCACAGATCATGATTTTTATTCAAAATCAACCCAATCGTTATGAGTAACTACTTAGCAGAATTTATCGGCACCCTTCTACTCGTTCTTCTGGGTGATGGCGTGGTAGCTGGAGTGTTATTGAAACGTTCTAAATCTGAAAATGCAGGGTGGCTGGTGATTGTAGTGGCCTGGGGTTTGGCAGTGACATTGGCCATTTATGCTGTAGGCAAAGTCAGTGGCGCTCATCTCAATCCGGCCGTTACGTTGGCGATGGCCTATATGGGTACGTTTCCATCAGGGGATGTGGCTGGCTATATCCTGGCTCAGTTGGCAGGAGCCTTTACAGGTGCCATACTGGTATGGCTTCATTTTTTGCCTCATTGGAAAATTACCGAAGATGCAGGCGCAAAGCTGGCTGTGTTTTGTACGGCCCCAGCTATTCGCAATACAATTACTAACCTCATCAGTGAGATCATTGGCACAACTGTATTGGTATTAGGCCTTTTGTGTATTGGAGCAAACGAATTTACGCAAGGCTTAAACCCAATCGTGGTGGGCCTATTGATCATTTCCATCGGCTTAAGCCTGGGTGGTACAACAGGTTTTGCCATCAATCCTGCGCGCGACTTGGGGCCTCGCTTGGCTCACGCCATTCTTCCCATTCATGGAAAAGGAAAATCAGATTGGAGTTATGCGTGGATACCTGTGGTAGGCCCAATAGTAGGAGGGTTGCTCGGAGCCATGATTTACACAGTTATCTTTCAATAGGTTTATCGGCTAACGTATGAACTACATCATCGCTCTTGATCAAGGTACGACCAGTTCGCGTGCAGTATTGTTTGACGACAAGGGTCAGATCAAAGGAATTGCCCAGCAAGAATTTCGGCAGTTGTTTCCACAATCAGGTTGGGTGGAGCATGACCCCGAAGAAATCTGGAAATCGCAGTCAGGTGTTTTGCAAAAACTGATTGCTGACCACAGCATAGCAGCAAGCGATATCAAAGCAATCGGCATCACCAACCAGCGCGAGACTACTGTGATTTGGGATCGGGCTACCGGCCGGCCGGTGTACAATGCAATTGTCTGGCAAGACAAACGAACGGCACCGATATGCGAAGAACTCAAAGCGAAAGGCTTGAGCGATTATGTAAGAGATGCTACCGGCTTGGTTATCGATTCATATTTTTCTGCCACCAAAATAAAATGGATACTCGATCAATCACCCGACATTCGTAAGCGTGCAGAGAAAGGAGAACTAGCCTTCGGCACGATTGACTCATGGTTGATATGGAAATTGACGAATGGAAAATCTCACGTTACCGATTATTCAAATGCGTCCCGCACGATGCTGTACAACATACGAAGCCTTAATTGGGATGATCGGATGTTGCAAGAGCTCGGCATTCCTAGATCATTGCTGCCATCGGTACAGCCATCGTCTTCGTTGTTTGGAGAATGGGAGTATGCCGGAAGCAAGGTGCCGATAGCGGGAGTAGCGGGTGATCAGCAAGCGGCACTGTTTGGACAGGCGTGCTTTTCTCCTGGCATGGCCAAAAACACGTATGGTACCGGGTGCTTCATGCTGATGAACACGGGCAGTACTATTCAGCGATCAAAGAGTGGATTGATAACTACAATCGCCTGGGGCCTTGACGGAAAGGTGGAGTATGCTCTTGAAGGAAGCGTATTTATAGCCGGGGCTGCCGTACAGTGGTTGCGCGATAGCATGCACCTGATTGACCAATCCAAAGACTCGGAATATTTTGCTGCGAAGGCGCTGGGCTCAAATGAAGTGTACGTGGTGCCTGCTTTCGCGGGATTAGGCGCTCCGTATTGGGATATGTACGCCCGTGGAGCAATCTTTGGCCTTACGCGCGATACCGGTAAGGATCACATCATAAAAGCCACGTTGGAGTCGCTGGCTTTTCAGACGAAAGATATTCTCAGCGCCATGGAAGAAGATGCCGGCATAAAATTGAAAAGTCTGAAAGTAGACGGTGGTGCTTGTGCCAATAATATCCTCATGCAGTTTCAGGCAGACATTTTGAATACCGAAGTGGAAAGACCTGAGGTGATAGAATCCACAGCATTAGGTGCTGCTTATCTGGCCGGTATCCATGTGCGCTTGTGGAAGAAGGAGGATATCATCGCCAACAGGAAAATACAAAAACGGTTTGTACCTCACATGGATGCGAATGTCCGTGAGAAGCTTTACAAAGGCTGGAAGAAAGCGGTGGAGCGTGCTATGAAGTGGATTGACTAATTTTACTTCTTTACGCTTTCCAAATAAAGCAAATCTGGGTCAAAGTCAGTGAAATCGTCCCAAACTACGGTGCCGTTAGCTGCCTTTGCTTTTCTGAAAAAGCCTTGATCTTGTAATTGCTGATAAATTGGAAAATTAAGGTATGGTGATGCGTCAAACAACTTTGATTCGCCATTCACAAACAAGATTTCTAATATGTGATGATCAACATATTTCACCTTTTCTACTCGTGGGTTCATTACTCGTGGGTTCATTACGTCTTACTTTAACGGATCTATTATAAAAACCTTTTGTCCTGATAATGCCAATGTCCAATCTGCCATAAGCTCTTCTCTGTGTATTTCAATCCATGCAACTAAAAGCCTTTCTTTGTTGGAAGGAAGACTACCTTCAATCAAAATGCCATCAGGTATTGAATAAACTCCCTCTTTTTCTCCATACCTAGCATGAATATGTGGTACATGATGCTGTTTATTGTCAAGATAATACATGGAGACAATAATCCCGTAAAACATTGAGATAACAGGCATTTTACTGAATTTGAACGCTAAATTACGGTTTATTTGAATTCAAAACCTCCCAATAGCATTCATGGATTTTTCAGCTCATTCCCGAAGTGCGATTAAGGAAAAGTTAAAGACACATCATTTCGATGTGTTGGTGATCGGTGGCGGTATAACAGGCTGTGGCATCGCGTTAGATGCCGCGTCACGCGGATTGAAAACAGCTTTGGTAGAGAAGAACGACTTCGCCTACGGCACCAGCAGCCGCTCTACAAAATTGATTCATGGCGGACTTCGATACCTCAAGCAGTTGGAATTTGCATTGGTAAAAGAAGTAGGCAGCGAGCGCGCCATTGTACATCGACTGGCTCCACATTTGGTGGTGCCGGAAAAAATGTTGCTGCCCCTTTATGAGAAACGGGGGCTTGGTTATTGGCTCACATCGGTGGGTTTGAAGATCTACGACTGGCTGGCCGGTGTGAAACCGGAAGACCAGCGGAGGATGCTCACCAAACTTCAAACAATTAAGTACGAACCGCTGCTGAAGAATGATGACATCAAGGGTGGAGCCATTTATGCAGAGTATCGCACGGATGATGCGCGCCTCACGATAGAGATTGCGAAGAAGGCTCACTTTCAAGGCGCGATGCTACTGAATTACATCCACGTGAAAGACTTTCGATACACCAACGAAAATATTTCTGGCGTAAAGGTACATGATGAAATCGCAGAGGACGATTTTGAAATTAAGTCTGCGGTGGTGATCAATGCGGCTGGTCCATGGGTAGATGAACTCCGTGAGATAAACAAATCGAAGGAGAACAAGCAATTGCATCTTACCAAGGGTGTGCATATTGTGCTTCCGTATCATCGACTGCCGGTGCGACAGGCCATCTACTTTGATGTGCCCGATGGCAGAATGATTTTTGCTATTCCACGAGGCCGCATCACGTATGTTGGCACAACGGATACAGATTACCAGGGGGATAAAGACCACGTGGTTACCTCGAAGGAAGATGCACGCTACCTTGTGGATGCTATCAACGAAACATTTCCGTCAGCTCGCATTACTATGGCTGACATTGAATCAAGTTGGGCGGGCCTCCGTCCCTTGATTCACGAAGCAGGGAAGTCTGCCTCTGAACTTTCCCGCAAGGATGAAATTTTTGAATCAGCTACCGGGTTGTATTCCATTGCTGGCGGCAAACTCACCGGCTATCGAAAAATGGCTGAGCGTGTGCTAGACCTTGTTATCAAAAAGAATTTTGGTGATCGAGACCTGGCCAATTGTACAACGGATTCTATTCCATTGGCTACTGGTGCCTTTAATTCTATAAAAGAGGTGGAGACGTATAGCCAACAAGTGGCTCGACAAATCAGCGAGTTGGGTTTGAAAGGGGAGATGTCAGGGTACCTGGTGCACTTATTTGGAAAACAAACCGATGCGATCATTAAATACATCCGATCTCGTTCCGAGTCTGATCCTGAAGTAAGCCTCGCGCTAGCCGAGTTGGATTTTGCGTTGCAAAATGAAATGGTGATAAAAGCTGATGACTTCTTTATTCGGAGAACAGGCATGCTGTACTTTGATTTACCTCGCATGCAAAAAGTAATACCAGCCTTGATGACAGAACTTAAAAACCGATTCCAGTGGGATGATCAGCGCCTCGATAGCGAAATGCTCACCATTAAAAATCGAATCGCTGACGCATCACTTGTAGTAATCT
>JAIENH010000270.1 GCA_019751475.1 Cyclobacteriaceae bacterium | reverse complement strand
AGCACCTATGTTTTTCAACAAGACTACTATTTCATGATGGGCGACAGTCGTGATAACTCCCTGGACTCGCGGTATTGGGGTTTTGTGCCGGAAGACCACATTCTAGGCAAACCACTTTTGGTTTGGCTCTCTATCAACAAAGAGGGCGACCTGCTTCACAAGATACGATGGGAGAGATTGTTTAGGTTGATCGAGTAGTCATGCACTAACCAGTGATCAACAAAAAGTGGAAGGAAATTAGTAAGTTTGAAATTATGAAAACTGGAACATACAATATCGACTTGGGTTTCAACCAAATTTTGGACTTGGTTAAGCAGTTGAATAGACATGAAAAGATTCGACTTTCCAAAGAGCTTGAAAGAGATATAGTTGATGCCAAACTGACTTCTTTGTTAAAGGCTTTCAAGACGGATGATCTTAATCAAGAAACAATTGACAATGAAGTAGAAATGGTTAGGACTGAGCTATATGCCAAGGCAAAAGCAAAGTAGGGTCGTAATCGATACCAACATTTGGATTAGTTTTTTAATTGGTAAATAAATTTAAGGAGAGGATTGAGTAATCACTCGATTGAATCGATCTCATTCACCATTCTAGATAATCCCCTTTTCAATCGCGTATTTTACCAAGCCCACGGTGTTCTTCACTTGTAGCTTTTCCAAGAGATTTCTCCGGTGTGTGTCTACCGTGCGGATGCTGATGAAAAGTTTGTCGGCAATCTCACCATTAGAATATTCTTCGGCTATAAGTTTTAGCACTTCAATCTCACGATCGGAGAGGGGTGTTTGAATGGGCGTCTTTGGCTTTGAGGTGGCCGTCTCCTTTTGTTTGGTTACAGCCTGTAGCAGCGTGGCAGATACCTTATGACTAAAGTAGCTGTCGCCTTTTGCAGCTGTGCGAATAGCAGCCAGCAATTCTTCGCGGCCAGCATTTTTTAGCAAGTATCCACTTGCTCCAGCCTCCAACATCTGGATGATGTAGTCAGACTCTTCGTGCATGGTGAGGCCCAGTACTTGAATATTGGGGTACTTGGCCTTGAGCGTGCGGGTTATGTTTATCCCATTACTGTCACCCAGGTCAATGTCCATAAGCATCACGTCCACAGGTGCTTTCTCTACCAGCTTAAACACGCCTGCTTCGTTTTCTGCCTCGCCTGTTACTTCAATGTCTGCTTCACGCTCCAATAATCCGCGCAAGCCCACGCGTATTATTTTGTGATCATCTGCTATCGCAACTTTAATTTGATCCATAATTTAATCAGAAAGATACAGACTCGTATGGAATTTTTTCTGCTATAACTCAATGTGAGCACGAATTGAAAATACGTGGGCCGGGCCGCGATCTTTGTTGTAGGCAGGATTAAGCACAAATTGATAATCGGGCGTAAGCCAAAAACCAGCATAGAATAGGTTTATTTTATAGTAGAATTCTGTTATCCATTCATTGCCGTAATTCAATTGGCCATCGCCAATGATAAAACCATAGCCACCTGCCGCGAGATAATTGCGGTGGTCGTTTGAAATACCGTTGATGACGGTAGCGATCCCAAGCTCATCCGAATATTTTTTCAGTACGCCTTTCTTTTCTACAAAGCCAATACTGACGGATTGATCAATTTCCGTGAAGGCCCAGGTTTCGTTTCGTCCATCATTCCAACTGGCTCGGGCAAATAGTCCACTGGTTTTTCCAAGGCTTTGCTCTATGTTCAAAGCGACTCCATACTTGGTGCGCGCTACAGCCCGAACGGACGTAATATCAGGTGATAGTGGTTGCGTGCTTACGGCTTGCCGATAGCTACCCATGTTGGCGAGGGTGTAGAAGCCAAGCAATCGTGCGGTACCCTTATTCTTACCAAGCATGAAAGGCTTTTCAAATTCCAAGGCGTGCGACCGTGCTTGCCCGATGTTCAAATCCATGTCGTTGCCATTGGCATCCTGAGGCACCATCACAGCAGTGGTACGTGCCGCCCAGGTTGGTTGGCCATACTCCAACACCACGCCCCATGTGTAGCCGCGCACATTGGCCGGATAGTCCCAGCCGCCTGCACTCATCAGCGACCAGTTAAGAAATTGCGATCGTGGATCATGACTGTAGGTATTTCTATCAAAGAAGTCTGCTATGCTGAATTTACCCGCGGTGATCTCAAAATATTTTTTTGTTCGGGTTTTAATAACCTGGTTAGCGCTTGTTCCAAAGTAGTCGGATTCTCCTCCGAGATTGAATGTATGCTTCAAATAAATCCGCGCGATATAGATCGTAGGTGTGGGATTGCCCACTCGAAACGCTTCACCATTCGTGAAGCCTGCTATTCCTTTGGCGCTGCTTATCCCTGCACCACCGGCTATCTCGGGATTTACATAAAATTCAAATGCCTTACCTAGTTGCGCCCCCCAGAAAAATGTAGACGTAAGAGTGGTGGCAGGTTTTTCATCTTTTAACAAGCTATTGTCGTCTGTATAGGGCGCCCTGAAATAGAGATGATTTTGCGAAACAGTAGTCAGTTGAAAATGAAAATCGGTGTTAATGTTGGTAGCGCTGTCAGGGATAGCAGGTATCTGCGCGGAAACAAGTACACTGATGAATAAAAAAAATAGTAATACTATTAATCTCACAATGATAAGTGGGTCAATAGGTTAGGGCGGTAGTCCATTCTTACTGAGGTTGACTTGCGCCAAATGTAAAAAAATGTTTGATGCATTCCGTGACCTGAGTAGACTGCCTCGCTCTTAACGTCAGTTCTTTATAGCACAAACCAACAAGCCAGACGGGCTTAGGGTGTTTTAGGTTAGGTGAAGCCGACCCAGGGGTGGGTCGGTTTTTTTTATGCTCTTTGTGCTCAAATCTATTACAGCACGTCAGGCTCACACTCGTTTGCATAAAATATTTTTTCCGGCCATTGTAAAATATCCTTCAGGGGTTAGTATTTTACTGATTCTATGGCCTTAGACCCTCACTCATTTCAGCAGTACCTACATGATCCCCGTGTGTGGGATGAGATGTACGACAATGGAAGCGTTAGGTCTCCCTACCAAAAAGTATTTGATTTTCTTCAGAGCATCAGTGCGGATGAGCTGGCCAAAAAAGAGGAGCTCGCCAGGCGATTGTTCATGAGCCAGGGTATAACTTTTACCGTGTATTCCAGTGGTGAAGGTATAGAGAAGATTTTTCCGTTTGACATCGTGCCCCGTATCATTACCGGTGCGGAGTGGAGGCTCATTGAGTCGGGCATCAAGCAGCGGCTGAAAGCACTCAATCTTTTTTTGAAAGATGTCTATCACCAGCAATTTATTTTGAAAGACGGCATCGTGCCGATCGACCTCGTGTACTCCTGCCAGCATTTCCTGCGCGAAATGCAAGGTGTGAGTGTACCCTACGATATCTACGTTCACATCGCTGGCATTGACCTCATCCGCGACAGCGATGGAACATTTTATGTATTGGAAGATAATCTACGGACACCCTCAGGTGTTTCGTATATGATTGAAAATCGCGAGATCACTAAGCGCATTTTTCCTGATATCATTCCGCAAAATCGTGTACTGCCTGTCACGCACTATCCGTCCATCTTGCACAAAAACCTCGTGGCGCTCTCGCCCCGCAAGATATCCTCACCTAATGTGGTGCTGCTGACTCCGGGCATTTACAACTCTGCTTACTTTGAACACACCACCCTCGCACGGCTTATGGGCATTGAGCTGGTAGAAGGTCGTGACCTTGTGGTAGAAAATCATTGTGTGTACATGAAGACCACCAGCGGGCTGCAACAAGTGGACGTAATTTACAGAAGGGTGGATGACGATTTTCTGGATCCACTGGTGTTTCGTCCTGAAAGCACGTTGGGTGTCTCTGGTATTTTGTCTGCTTACCGCAAGGGCAATGTGGCTATTGTGAATGCGCTTGGCAATGGCGTAGCCGATGACAAAGCTGTATATGTGTATGTGCCGCAGATGATCCGCTACTACCTGAACGAAGAGCCGATTTTGAAAAATGTGCCCACGTACCATGTAGCCAAACCAGATGAGCGAAAGTACGTGTTGGAAAACATTGACAAGATGGTGGTAAAGAAAACCAATGAGTCGGGTGGGTATGGAATGCTGATGGGGCACATGGCCAGCGCCAAAGAAATTGAAGACTATAAAAAGGAAATACTAAAAGACCCGCGTCAGTTTATTGCGCAACCGGTGATCAGTCTTTCGTCTGCGCCATGCTACATCAATGGCAAGATGCAGCCGAGGAGAATTGACTTGAGACCGTTTGCTCTTTGTGGCCCTGACGGAATTGAAATCGTACCGGGCGGACTGACGCGTGTAGCGTTGCGTGAGGGATCGCTGGTGGTGAATTCATCGCAGGGCGGAGGAAGTAAAGACACCTGGGTGCTAGCTTGAAGTTATGAGCAATTATCTTGTTATCGATAGCGTATGTTAAGCAGAGTAGCCGATTCTCTTTATTGGATGTCGCGATACATGGAGCGTACCGATGGCATTTTGCGCATGCTTAAGGTGAATCATCACTCCTCGCAAGATGACCGCGAGGGGTTTACCTGGCGACCAGTGCTACAAATATTCAGCACACTGGAGGAGGAGAAAATACGGGAGATTGAGTATGATGGGCCGAAGGTCATGAACTACATGGTAGTGGATCGCAACAATCCTGACTCGGTTGTAAATATGGTAACACGGTCGCGTGAAAACGCCCGCTCTGTCCAAGATAACATCACCAAAGAATTGTGGCAGTCGCTGAATGGATTTTACCACAAGATGCGACAAGACAAATTGGAACACGCCTTGCGCACCGAAGACCCGATGACAGTGCTTGATTCACTCGTGCGTCAATGCATGCTCTACTACGGAGTGGCGGATAGCACCATGTTCCGTGGCGAAGGGTTTGGATTTATGAATATTGGCAAATACCTGGAGCGGGCCATTCAGTCTGCTGAAATACTGGATGGACGATTTAGTAATCTTTCATACGATATGGAAAAGCCGACAGACACTACGTATTGGAAGCATTTATTGCTTTCGGTGTCAGGATATGCGTTGTATTTAAAGCGCTACCGTTCGGGTTTTGAAGCGCGTAATGTGGTCGACCAGGTGCTTTTCAATATTGATTTTCCAAGGTCTGTACTGTATTCCCTCAACCAACTACAGCGCTACTTCAGTCGGATGAAAGATGATCGCAACACCGAAGGCTACGCCAAGGTTGATTTTGTGATTGGTAAAGTGCGCAGCAAGGTGCAGTACTCAGATGTGCAGAGTGTGTCGCGGGTCGGGCTGCATCCTTACCTAAAGGAAATTACATCCGATTGCTATGAGATCGGCAATACACTTAACCAGTATTATTTTGCCAATAGCTGATGTTCATCAACTGATGGCTTTCCGAATTTAACTTATGTCACAATTCAAGATAAGACACATTACGCGTTACTTGTATGAAGATGTTGTCCGCGACAGTGCCAACCAGATCATGCTCTATCCAATTCTTGACGACTACCAGGATGTAAAGCATCATAGCATTCAAATTACCGATCGGCCTATCATCAATACCCACATCGACTACTATGGAAACAAGGTGGGCACGTTTACCAATGCTCATCCGCATCGCGAACTAACCATTGACTCACAGCTATTGGTGATCACGCAAAGTCGACCTGTTCCTACCGATGTCGAACCACAAGAAAAACAATGGAAGGATTTGGAAATGCTCCGTCACCGTCTTGAGTTTATTGATTTCCTTAAACATGAACGCTTCAATGCGTTTGACGAGATAGAAAAGGTAATTGAAGAAGAACGATGTAAGAATTGCACGCCTCTGGTGGCGGCCCAGGATTTTTGCAAGTATGTGTACGATAACTTCACTTACAAAAAAGGTATTACTACAGTAGAAACAACGGTGGACGAAATCTGGAAAATAAAATCAGGCGTTTGCCAGGATTTTGCTCACATGCTGCTGGTGATGCTGCGGCAAATCAATATCCCGGCACGCTACGTGAGCGGCTACATTTGCCCCAAGAAGAGCGGTATGCGGGGAGAAGGCGCTACGCACGCCTGGGTGGAGGCCTACATTCCTTCGTACGGATGGCTCGGCCTCGACCCTACCAACAATTGCGTGGTGAATGATGCACACGTAAAACTTGCAGTGGGTAAGAATTTTTCTGATTGCTCGCCTGTGCGAGGCACTTATCGCGGTACGTCTAATCATACGCTGGAGGTTGGCGTGTCAGTAGAGTATGAAGATGGACGCACCAGCCAACAAGAAAATGAACTGGTGTACAATCCACCGGTCACTTCCGTGTATAAAAATTCATTCCGTAAACACCAGGAAATGCAGATGCAGCAATAGCACCTGATCCACTTCGCTTGTTAGTAGCTTAAATCGTTTCCTTTTCGTTCCGTCATCCACCGCTTGCGACTGCTTTTGAACGAGTTGGTTCTGCCCTGTTGCTGAACCGGCTTGTTGTATGTCTGCTTCTGCTGCGGGGCAGGTGCCTTGCCATCCGAAGGGAAGGGATGATCTGATACAACGGGCACGGTCTTACCAATCAATTTTTGAATGTCGCGGAGAAACTCCCGCTCTTCGACATCGCAAAAAGAAATGGCCATGCCACTTGCGCCTG
>JAIENH010000051.1 GCA_019751475.1 Cyclobacteriaceae bacterium | reverse complement strand
GCTGCATCAAGTGTAGCCGCACCTCGTTTGTGTTATAATTTTTCTGAAGATCTTTCACCACCTCTGCGGTGCCATCGGGGGATCCATCATCTACAATGAGTAAGTCAAAGTCTTTGGGTTGCGAAAAGACCGCATCAATAATCCCCTGGATGTTTTCCCGTTCGTTGTAGGTGGGGATAATGACGAGTGCGTTGCTCACGTGTGTGGTTGAGCGACAAAATTAATCGTTGTTCGGCAAGTAACAAGTGGGCTGGTGCATAACGAATTGTGGTGAGTATGAGTGGTTTAAAAGATTTTCTCTTTGTTGCGCGATCATGGTGATATGTTTTTTCCAGTTTGTAGACGCACAATCACTACGCGGGTCTGTATGCCCGGCTGTAAGGCCGGGCATACTTTAGTCAGCTAGTCTAATAGCACGAGCAGTGGTATGGTTTGGAATATGGAAATTTATCCGTCTAAGGCTTGAATCTTGTGTGTGGTCGCGCAACGAGTAAATACAATGCTAATGACTTTTTATCTTCTTCAAATGCGCGATGGCCTTCTCAAGGTCTTCGGGAGTATCAATGCACAAACCTTCTTCTTCGGCTGTCTCTACCGTTTTTATTTTAAATCCGTTTTCAATCCAGCGCAGTTGCTCCAGTGATTCGGCTTTTTCGAGGGCAGATACGGGCAGTCGCGTGATCTTTTGCAGGATGTCGTGGCGATAGGCATACAGGCCCACGTGACGGTAGAAAATTGCTTTGTCAATCCATTCCTGGATAGGAGTCTTTTGTACGAAGGGGATAGGCGACCGACTGAAATACAATGCTTCGTGATTGGAATTCAAGACTACTTTGGCCTCGTTGGGTGACACGAGTTGTTCGTTTGTGGTGATTTTTTGAATCAATGTTGCCAACTCCGTATCCGCTCGGAGAGAGACACAAAGCAAATCAATTTGCTGAGGATTAATGAATGGCTCGTCTCCCTGTATATTCACCACAAAGTCAAACGAACCAGCTTGCAGCTCCAGTGCTTCACGGCAGCGGTCGGTACCACTGGGGTGGTTTTCGGAAGTCATGCATGCTTGTCCGCCAAAAGCCACTACGTGATCATAGATCTGTTGGTGGTCAGTGGCCACCACAATCTCACTCAAATGCTTTGACTTTTTGCATTGCAGATATATGCGCTGTACCATGGACTTGCCCAACAGATCGGCCAGGGGCTTGCCCGGAAATCGCGAAGACGCGTACCGGGCCGGGATCACTCCAAGAATTCTCATGCGTATATTTTCTTTACGCGCAGTGACGATCCCTCTACGCTGATGACTTCTATTTTTTCTTCTTTATCGACAAACTCTCCCCGCGTGAAGGCATCGTATATCTTGTCTTCAATCATTACTTTTCCGCTGGGGCGAAGCACCGTGTAGGCGGTGCCGGTTTTTCCTGTTAAAGGCCCTTCATTAAAATTAGAAGTATAACCCTTTTCTTTTTCCTGTGTGTCGGTAAGCGCCATTCGCCTGAAGGCTTTTGTTTGCGTAAGCCGGGCGCCCCCAAAGAACAGCAGCAGCGCCCCGCCCGTCAGTCCACCAATGGTGGCCATCATCGCCACGACAATATCTCCCAGCGGCACAAAATCAAAGTTGAAAAAGTCATTGTTCAACATGATGAGAATCAGCGACCCTACGGTCATGCCAATGCCAAGCACACCCGCCACTCCAAATCCGGGAATGACAAATATTTCTAAGATGATGAGGATGATGCCGGTGAAGAGAGCCAAGATCTCCCAGTATTCGGCCAGACCGTTAAGATAGTAAGGCACCAGGTAGAGCACCAGTGCGGTGATAGCTGCAAATAATGGAAAGCCTACACCCGGTGTTTGCAGTTCAAAATAGATGCCCCCGATAATTACTAAGATCAGCAGTCCGCTGATAAATGGATTTAAGAAGAAGGCAATGATTTTTTCGGTGGTGCCCAGTCGATAATATTCTAGTTTGTAGTTCGTCACGTTGTTGCGCGCCAGAATTTCTTCTATGGATTCCACTTTTGCTTCGCAGTATCCATTGGCAATCGCTTCAGACGTAGTGAATGTGATAACTTTTCCTGCCTGCTTCACACTGTCGATCACCACTTTTTCATCCACCATGCCTTCTGCTATGCGAGGGTCTCTTCCATTTTCTTCTGCCGTAGATCGCATAATGGAGCGCATATACGATTGATACTTGTCGGGCGCTGCCTGGCCACCAGCACCTTCCACCACCGTGGCTGCACCGATGCTGGCACCTGGTGCCATATAGATGCTATCACACGCAATGGATATCAGGGCGCCTGCGGAGGCTGCATCGGAATTAACAAAGACCCAAATGGGTTTTTTGAATGCCATGATCTGGTCCACAATTTCTTTGGCATCCGTCAATACACCTCCGTAGGTGTCCATTTCCACGATCACGTAGTCAGCTTTGATTTTTTCAGCGTGCTCCAGCGAGAGTTTTACATACCGCAGCATGCGCGGATCAATCTCCGCTTTTATTTCCATGACCATCACCACCGGGCCATTCTGCGCCTGTAGCCCCCCAAACGAGATAAGCGAAAGAAACAGACCCATTGCAAAAACCTTCATACGCGTCTTTTTTGTAAAAATACTAACTAAATCCACGAGATAAGGTTGTGAGGTGCACGAATGAAGTAGTAATTTTCGAATGAAATAGCGCATTATGTTTCAGATAATATTTTTTTCCCTGATCAGCACCGTTTCGTCTGATTCACTCCGCATGGAGACCATCAACGGAAAGCAGTACGTGGTTCATCAGGTGGGCGAGAAGGAAACCCTCTTTAGTCTTTCCAGGCGATACGGGTCAACGGTAAACGAAATACTGGAGCAAAACCCAACGGCCGATGGCGGCCTGGAGGTGGGCCAAATTTTAAAGATACCGTATAGCCCTCGCGCGAAAGCGCAAGCGGTGCAAACTGCGGCAGGCACCATTCATAAAGTGGCACCCAAGGAGACGTTGTTTTCCATTGCAAGACTTTACAATGTCTCGGTAGATGACATCAAGAGTTGGAATAACTTAAAAGACAATGCACTGGCCCTTGGTCAGGAAGTATTGATAAAGCGAAAAACTGAAACAGCACCGGTGGAAGTGAAGCCCGTTCAACCGGTTTCACCTTCTTCAGCAAAGACACACACTGTGGCGGCCAAAGAAACCATGTTCTCCATTGCGCGGCAATACGGTATGACGGTGCAGCAATTGAAGGATTGGAACAGCTTGCAGGGCAATGAGTTGAAAATCGGGCAAGTGCTTTCTGTGGTGGCACCCGCGCCTGGGCAACAGCCGGTCACTACTCCAGTAACGACTACGCCTACATCCACTCCGATTGCGACTCCCGCCAAACCCGCGCAGGCGGAAACCACCATCCGAATTTCAGAGAGCGTGAGCGGCTCAGACGAAGTGAAAGAGACAGGACTTGCCGAGCTGATCGAGGGCACGGAGGGCAACCGAAAATACCTGGCGCAGCATGCAAGCGTTAAGCCAGGCACCATCTTGAAGATACGCAACGTCACTACCAACCAGGAAGTATTTGTGCGTGTCACCGGCCCGCCACCCGTGGCCGATCCGATTGTGATGATCCGCATCTCAAAGTCGGCCTACGACCGCTTGGGCGAAACACTGCCTCGCTTCCGTGCGGAGATTACCTACTACAAGTGAGACATGTTTCGATTGTTCTTTTTCCTTGGAGGATTCCTGGGGCTGCACATCGCGGGCGCTCAAAACCTGGTGATCAATCCAAGTTTTGAAGAGCATCAGCGTTGCCCGAATAACTTCAGCACCAACAGCAAAGAATTCAACTTGCCCGGCTGGCACTCAGCCAACTCCGGCACACCTGACTACTACCATCAATGCAGTTGGGGTGATTGTGATGTGCCCTTCAATTGGGCAGGTGAATCGAATGCGCACAGTGGCCTAGCGTATGCGGGATTGTATGTGTGGAATCGTCCCAACAATAAGCCGCGCAGCTATCGAGAGTACATTCAGGGCGAGTTATCTGCACCGCTGAAAAAAGACAAGCGGTATCGACTCGAATTTTATTTTAAGCTCGCTTCCTACTCGGTCTATTCGGTAGACCGAATCGGCATGCTCCTCACGGACACGGCCATTGTAAACAAAGACGACAAAGCTATTACGGTTATTCCCACCTTGTCCGTTATCCGGGAAGAACCGATCAGTAAAAGTGGGTGGGATCAGGCCGTGATGGAGTACCGAGCGAAGGGCGGTGAAAAGTATATTACCATCGGAAATTTTTTCGACAACCTTACCACGCAATTCACGCAACTGGAATCCCGCAAAGGAAAGAGCCCGATGCTGAACGGCAGCGCCTATTTTTATATTGACGATGTGTCGGTGGTGCCGCTCGACCCGGAAGAAATACCGGCACCCCTCGTTTGGACAGATGGCCAGGAGGTAAAGCCTGATGAGACGTATGTGCTGAAAAACATTCAATTTGAATTTGACCGATATAAACTGTTGCCAGTTTCCTTTCCGGAATTAGATAAGCTGGTGAGCATCCTTTCGCAGAAGCCTGATTGGAAAGCCGAGCTCAACGGTCATACCGATGATGTGGGCAGTGATGAGTACAACCTGGAGTTATCGCAAAACAGGGCGCGAAGCGTGGGTGAATATTTGCGCTCGAAGGGAATTGATGCCAGTCGAATCATCACGAATGGTTTTGGCAAGCAGCGGCCATTGATCGAATCCAAAGACGAGGCAGCTCGCACACTCAACAGGCGCGTGGAAGTGCGGTTCGTAAAATAACCACATCATGCCCGCACGAAAGCAGCGATGGGACGATCTCAAAGCATTCCTTGACGAAAAAGTGGATCAGTACAACCGGCCGGGTTTTATTACAAACGATCCGATTTCCATTCCTCATCGATTTTCATTGAAGCAAGACATTGAAATTTCAGGACTCTTTGCTGCGACACTGGCGTGGGGTCAACGCGTAACCATTATTAAGAATTGCCTTGACTTGATGGAGAAGATGGATCATGCTCCCTATGATTTTGTGCGTCACCACGCTCCGGCTGATTTAAAGAGATTTGAGAAATTTGTCCATCGCACATTTAATGCAACCGACCTGTTTTATTTTATTTTCTTTCTCAGCCGGTTTTACAAGAAGCATAACTCGCTGGAGGAGTTGTTTTTGGTGCCTTCGCAAGATGTGACCACCGAACGTGGATTGATTAACTTCCACAACCAATTTTTCAGTTTGCCTGATTTTCCGGCCCGTACAAAAAAACATGTGTCAACACCGGAGCGAAAGTCAGCTTGCAAGCGCATCAATATGTATTTGCGCTGGATGGTGCGCAACGACAAGCGAGGTGTTGACTTTGGAATCTGGAACAGGATATCAACCAGTAAATTGGTTTGCCCGTGCGATTTGCATGTGGAGCGCGTGGCTCGAAAATTAAAATTAATCGGGCGAAAGCCCATGAATTGGCAAACGGCTCTCGACCTCACAGCTTCCTTGCGGAAATTTGATCCCTACGATCCTGTAAAGTATGACTTTGCCTTGTTTGGGTTGGGAGTAGAAGAGAAGTTTTAGAAACCGACAACCAGGCAGAGGTATATAAATTTTTTCTCGCAGATTGAAGACTTCCGCAGATTCACAGATAACTGATGTTACGCAATGCACCCAGTTGTCCGTTTGAGTCCGATAGCCATCGGACTGTCGAAAACTATTCGATTTTAGTGCTGAAAAGACTTCGACTGGCCTGCCTTGGCCGAAGCGGCTACGCGCAGGCAGGCTTAGTCTGACATTCGAGAAAGTGCTTTGCGTAACATCACGCTAATAATAGACTTAGAAATTTTCAGCGCAAATCTGCGTGCACTTCATTTAATCTGCGATATCTGCGGGTAAGATGCAGCCGCTCTGCGCAGCCGGTCATTGATGGCGCGACCTAAGCCGATGTTGGGCACTTCTTCGGCAATCACCATATCAATGTCATGTGTGTCAAGCTGGCGAAGCATGGAAAATAAATTTCGTGCGGCCTCTTCCAGGTTGCCGATGGGAGATAGAATGAGTTGCGTGGCTCTTCCGTTTGTTTCAATTCCTTTTTGAAAGGCGAGGATGCCAAGCCGCGCAGGAGCATTTTCTTTAGCCAGTGTTTCCAGGTGGCCAAGCAGAAATTTCTTTTTAGGTGCGTAGTGACTGGCGAGCTGGCCCGGGGCCTGCGGCTGCGAAGTGCTTTGAGCAAGGGTTGCAACTTTTCCAATCACCGATTCAATCATCTCCTGGCTAATGCCGCCCATCCGGTAGATAACGGGTATGCCGCCTTCCCATCCCACAATGGTGGACTCAATACCCACCATGCTGGGCCCACCGTCAAGTATGTAGGAGATCTTTTTTCCTAATTGATCATTAACGTGTTCGGCCGTGGTAGGACTCACGTAACCAAAGGGGTTGGCACTGGGGGCAGCCAATGGAAACGATAAATTCTTTAACAACTGGTGTGTCAACGGATGGTCAGGACAACGAATACCCACGCGATCAAGCCCAGATGTTACGAGATCGGGAATGATTTCTTTTTTTGGAAGAAGCAGCGTAAGCGGGCCTGGCCAGAATTTTTTCATCAAAA
>JAIENH010000081.1 GCA_019751475.1 Cyclobacteriaceae bacterium | reverse complement strand
GAAGATGTTGTGCGTGCTCTATTCGATAGCGATGATCTTTCTTATCGGGTGCTTCATTGAATGCAATTTCATAGCGGTCAAGAATTTCTTTATTGGCTCTGTCACCGATAGCATGCGAGCATACCTGAAATCCATACTTAAGTCCCTCACGGGAAATTTTTAATACCGAGTCCATCGGATACGTAGGCATGCCGGAAAAATCGGGTCGATCACTGTAAGGCTCCAGCAACCATGCTCCTCTGGAACCGAGTGCCCCATCACAATTGAGTTTAATAGAACGCACCGTTACACCTCGCGGGTCAATCATCGGACCGCTTCTGTAAAATTCGTTTATAAGCGGTTTATCCCAGCCTGTTATCATGACATACAACCGGCTCTTGATTTTTCCTTCCGACCTGAATTTTTTGAACAACTCAATGTTTTCGCGTGAGGCGCCTGCATCGTGAAAGCTGGTGATACCATTGCGGGCACAAGCCTCCATGGCAAGCTCCAATGCCTGCGCATCGGTTTCGCCTGTGTTTTGGGGAATGTATTTACTGATAAGTGTTTGAGCGCGTTCATTGAAGAGACCCGTTGGATTACCAAGCTTGTCGCGAAGTATTTCACCGCCTTCTCCGAGATTCGATTCCAACTTCTCCACCGACATTTGATTAACACCGGCAATCTGCATGGCTTTGGCATTGGCGAAACCTGCGTGGCCACTGGCATGGCGGAGAAACACCGGGTTATTCGGTGATACCTCACTCAATTTCTCATGCGTTTGAAATCCCTTTACCATTTTATCGGGCTTCACATCCCACTTGTCCTGGTGCCAGCCACGACCGAGTATCCATTGACCAGGTTGTGCTTTGGCTACCGCCTCCTTTACTTTCTCTACCATTTCATCATAGCTTTTTATATACATGAGGTCGAGGTTCATTTCATTGTAGCCAAGACCCATGATGTGACCGTGCGATTCTATGAAGCCGGGTGTGAGCGTTGCACCTTTCAAATCAAGAGTTTGGGTAGATTCATTGCGGTATGCTTCTACTTCAGCCAGCGTACCCGCGAAAAGAATGGTGTCGGCTTTGACGGCCACCGCCTCTACAGTAGGTTTGCTTTCATCCATTGTGTAGATCGGGCCACCCTGAATGATCAGATCAGCCGGTGTCTTTTTTGATTGGCAGCTTGCAAGGGCGATAAAACCAAGGAGTATGTATTTCTTCATGAAATGATTTTTAAGAATGCTAATTTAAAACAATCCGTCAACGCGGGATCAAATATTTGGATAAGCGGTTTTTACAACGCAACATTTAGACGATCCGTAGTACCTTGCCGAAAAAAGTGATGAAGAGGGTTTTTCTATTTTTTGTTGTTGTGATCGCCTCGCATGGTGCCCACGCTCAGAATGTAGGACTTTCATTCTCCTACTTCATTCCAAGAAACGGCTATTTCTCCACACCCATCAGCCCTTTCTCTATCCGTGGCATAGGGGTTGATTTGAGCAGGAACATTGCACTTGAGACAGGTGCCTCGCTTTATCGTATGGCGGGACTCAATGTAATTGACTTACCATTTGAAAGTAAGTCAGCACTAACTGGCCCGAATTTTACTGTGTTTATACCTGCTGAAATTGTATTCAAAATTCCCGGCAAGGGCGTGCAATTGGATATTAAAGCTGGGGGCTTTTTCTTTTTTGCTTTCGATCAGCATTTGAACTATGGCAACCTGGACAGAGCCATTCGAGAATTCGAAAAATGGGATGTGGCCAATTCGCAATTCACCTTTCAAAACAAACCTGGCATCGGCTATCATGGCGGTGTGGAGCTAACCATTGATGTGACCCGCCAGTGGGGATTTTCCATTGAAACAAACTACTTAATGGGGGAAAGCAAAATCCCCCTGAAAGGAAGCTACACGGGCGGTACGCTGGGTGGCAATAACCAAACGGTGCAGGCCGACTACCCCGATGCCAAAGTAGATTTCACCGGACTGGAATTCTCGATTGGCATTATTTTCAATACAGGTAAGCGATGACCTTGACCGCTTCCTATTTCCAACTTACACATGAAAAAAATAGTTAGAATCTTATTACTCATTGGAATTACCAGCTGGTGCGGCATTACTGCAGCACAAAAGAAAGACACAGTCTCTGTGATCGGTGTAGGCGATATCATGATGGGCAGCAACTACTCTGGCAGCTTGCCGGCCAACGATGGTCAGGGATTGATGAGTGAGGTGCAAACAATCTTACAAGGCGCTGATGTGACATTCGGAAACTTAGAGGGCGTGTTGATGAACGAAGGTGGCACGCCTAAGACATGCAAAGACCCAAAAGTATGTTATGTTTTCCGCACACCGGTGAGTTATGTTCAAAATCTAACTACTGCAGGATTTGATGTAATGAGCGTTGCCAACAATCATGCAGGCGATTTTGGTGACATCGGCAGAAAAAGCACGATGAGCACATTGACTGATGCGGGCATTGAGTTTGCAGGCCAGCTTCAAAAGCCTTACGTAATCTTTCAAAAGGCCGGAGTAACGTTTGGCATGGCTGCGTTTGCTCCCAACAGCAACTGTGTAAACCTAAACGACCACAAAGGTGCTGTAAAGATTATCCAACACCTTGATTCGCTGGTTGACATCGTGCTGGTTTCGTTTCACGGTGGTGCCGAGGGGCCACAATATCAGCATGTGCCGCGCAAAACCGAGTTATTCTATGGAGAAAACCGGGGAAACGTCTATGACTTTGCTCATGTTTTGATTGATGCAGGTGCGGATATTGTATTTGGTCACGGCCCTCACCACACACGAGGCATTGAAGTGTATAAAAACCGCTTCATTGCCTACAGCCTCGGCAACTTTTGTACGTACGGTATGAACATTACCGGTGTCAACGGCCTGGCGCCCATCATAAAAGTATTCACAAACCCTAACGGGGAGTTCCTGCAGGCACATATCACCTCCACCGATCAAAGTGAGCGCATAAAAGTGAAAATTGATACCGAAAAGCGCGTATTAAAACGTATTCAGCAACTTACACAAGAGGATTTTCCTGAGACACCTATCACTATTAGTGATGATGGATGGGTGAGGAAATCCACAAAATAATTGTTGACAGCTTGTCGAATAAATAAATTTCACTTCGTTGCTTGGAGTTTAAAAGAATTGCTACTTTGCATCAGCAGTTGACCACAACGCTACACCCCGACCCCGTACATACTTCATGGCTTACAGAGAAAAAGAGATTGAAAAATTATATTACTCGATCGGTGAAGTAGCCGAGCAGTTTAATGTAGCCCCCTCACTTATTCGCTTCTGGGAAACTGAGTTTGACATACTCCAACCAAAGAAAAACCGCAAAGGCAACCGCCAATTTACCAAAGAAGACATCGACCAGATCAGGGTTATCTATCACCTGGTAAAAGAAAAAGGATTTACCCTCAGTGGTGCCAAAGAAATGCTTAAGCAAGATGCTATGGCCATCAAAGACAAGATGGAAATGATCGATTCGCTTAAGACCATCCGCAAATTTCTCCTCGAAGTCAAAGAGCGTCTGCAATAAAGGGCAGCTTTCCATTCATTATTTCTGTCTCACTATTTGCTCAACAGGGCATATTCCGTTTATTTAATGGGCGTAAATGGATCACGAGCGCATTTCGATGCTGGCTCTGCACTTTGTGCCGGGCGTTGGCGATTTTCTGCTGAAGCAACTCATCAGTTATTGCGGCTCGGCAGAACAAGTATTTAAGCAGTCAAAAGGAAAACTCATAAAAATACCGGGCATCGGTGATGTTACAGCCGAATCGATTCACACCGGCAAAACATTTGACAAAGCTGAAAAAGAATTGCGCAAAGCCGAACGGGAAGAAGTAACTATTCTCTTCTTCATCGATAAGGCATATCCGGCAAGGCTAAAAAGCATTGATGATGCCCCGGCCGTACTCTACACTAAAGGAAATGTAAACCTCAACTACACCAAAACCATCGCCATCGTTGGAACACGACAGGCCACCGACTATGGAAAAGATCAAGTCGAGAAAATCATTGGCGACCTTCAGTCGCACCAGGTGCTGGTGATCAGCGGACTCGCTTATGGTATTGACATTCATGCGCACAAGCAGGCCTTGAAGCATGGCCTGCAAACCGTGGGCGTACTAGGCAGTGGTCTGGACGTGATCTACCCGGCAGCGCACAAAGAGACCGCCAAGAAAATGATTAACCAGGGTGGACTCATTACAGAAAACTCATTCGGCACCCAACCCGATGCGCATAACTTCCCGGCACGCAACCGCATCATTGCGGGACTTTGTGACGGACTCATCGTAGTTGAAGCAGCAGAAAAAGGTGGAGCATTGATCACAGCTGAAATTGCCAACAGCTACAACAAAGATGTATTTGCCGTGCCCGGAAATATTGGCCAGACGTATTCCGAAGGCTGCAACAAGCTTATCAAAACGAACAAGGCAAATTTGTTTACATCTGTGAAAGACCTCGAATACATTATGGGTTGGATGACAGAAGGGACAACGGATGAAAAGCAACTTACACTGGACTTACCACAGTTCGGGCCGGAGGAGCAAAAAGTGATCAAAGCACTGCAAGAAAAAAAATCACCGATGATGATTGACGATCTCAGTCACGTACTCGCCATGCCGCAGGGTACGCTCGCTTCTATTTTACTCTCGCTTGAATTCAGTAATACCGTGGTGTCGTTGCCTGGAAAGATGTATCGACTAAAGTAAGGGTGAGCTAGACAAAGATTTCATTTGCGATGCGCATGGCCTTTGCAAATTCCTCTCTATTGATGGAGGTGGCAACGGCACGTTCACTCAGAAATGAAAGAATTGTTTCGGTTGCAAGATTGCCCACCAGTGCATCATTGGCCATCGGGCAACCTCCAAAGCCGTTTAGCGCCCCGTCAAAGCGCTGGCAGCCAGCCGCTAAAGCGGCTTCAATTTTTGCCCAGGCATTCTGAGGTGATGAGTGAAGATGAGCGCCAAACTCCAGTTGAGGGAATGACTTCACTGCCTGACCATACAACTCCTTAATCTGCTCAGGAGTAGCAGCGCCTACCGTGTCGGCCAGGGAGACAATGGGCACACCCATGGTCTGTAGGATGCCAATCATTTGAAGGACATGATCGGTAGAGTACGGATCACCGTAAGGATTGCCAAAGCCCATACTGATGTAGGTGACGAGCGTCTTCGATGAACGGGTACATATTTCCTGAATCTCATCCAGCGTGGTGAGCGCCTCCGCGATTGACTTGTTGGTGTTGCGTTGCTGAAATGTTTCTGAAATAGAAAGAGGAAAGCCGAGATATGTAATATTGCTATGCTGGCTGGCTTCTTCGGCTCCGCGGGTGTTTGCCACAATGGCCAACAAGCGGGTGCGACTGCCACTGAGGTCAATGTTGGAAAATACCTCAGCCGAATCGCGCATTTGTGGAATCGCCTTGGGCGAAACGAAGCTCCCGGCATCAAGGGTATCGAAGCCGACTTTCACCAATTGATTGAGGTATCTTATTTTATCTTGGGTAGGAATGAATCGCTCCATTCCCTGCATCGCATCACGTGGGCATTCGATTATTTTCATTTTTTAAAGTTCAGCAACAAACATCCATTACCCTACCTTTAACAATTTGGTAAACTTAGCCGAAGGAAAATTACATACAAATAGTCGGTGATAATGTCGCTTTAACTGAAATTGCTAATCATTTGACCATTTTAGAGGATTAATTGCATCAATTGAATTTTTGCTATGCCGCTTCCATCATTATCAGGAACATTAGGACCCAAACGAGCCGCCCACTTGTTGCACCGGGCCACCTTTGGGCCCACCAAAGCTCAAATCGATTCCTTCGCGGGCCTGACGGCCGCGCAGGCGGTGGCTCAACTCTTTCAGCAGCCGTTGCCTACACCGCTTGCCCCCATCGACCCTAAGACCAACAAAGAGTGGGTGGTATCAGGCACCACAGATGCCAACAGTGGTGATGGCGACTTGCAGGAATTTTTCAAAGGCTGGATGCTCGCCCAAATGATTGGACAAGGCGTGCCCGCTGGACAATCCATTCCATATGCTGTGCGCGAAAAGGTGATTTTCTTCTTCCACACAGTACTTACCACCATTCAGTCAAAAGTTGACAACAGCCGGTCGCTTTATTTCCAGCATCAGTTGTTCAGATTATTTGCGTTCGATAAAACAGCGGGTATCAAATTCAACTTCAAAGAACTGACCAAAAAGATTTGCGTGGACAACGCCATGCTCCGCTTGCTGGATGGCAACCTGAACGTGAAAGGCGCACCACAAGAGAATTATGCACGAGAACTTCATGAATTGTACTCTATAGGTCGTGGCTTGGAAGGCACTCTCCCACCTGTGACCGACCCTGGAGACTATTTCCTCTTCCGTGAAAAGGATGTGCAGGAAGCTGCCAAAGTTCTTTCCGGGTGGGATATTGACACCACCTTTAAGAACATTGACCTCGATACGAACCTGCCGCGAGGAGTAGTGCGGGGAAGCAAAACTAATGCTTCCGGGCATGATAATAGTGTGAAGCAGTTTAGCGACCGCTTTAACAATGCCACCATCCAGCCTAC
>JAIENH010000373.1 GCA_019751475.1 Cyclobacteriaceae bacterium | reverse complement strand
TTCGCTTCATACAAAATTATTAAACTAAAGTCTTCGCCTAAAGGCGAGGGATTTTCCCCCAGATACAGACATTAAAAGCTGCGAGCATTGCTTTTATTCTGTAATCAAAGTCGATAGCATTACTTTATTTCGTGATCGTTGCCTAAACATCACGTTGCCCTCGTGGTTTTACCAGCCTGCCCCCGTCTGGTGGATTAACCGTACCTTTGCCGCCTAAATACGCTTAATGAAATCTTTTGAGACCCTGGGCTTGTCCTCAGGTTTGGTCGAGTCCGTTCAGTTACTCGGCTTTGAAACACCCACTCCCATTCAGGAAAAAGCCATTCCTGTCCTTTTAAAAGGCGATCGCGACTTTGTAGGACTTGCCCAAACCGGCACCGGTAAAACCGCAGCTTTTGGTTTGCCATTGCTGGAATTGATAGATGAAAAAAGTAAACACACCCAGGCTTTGGTGCTCGCACCTACACGAGAGTTAGGGCTTCAAATAACAAACGACCTGGAGACATTCTCCGAGAAATTTAAGTCGTTTAACATCGTTGCTGTGTATGGCGGTGCCAGCATCAGTGAGCAAATCAGAAAAGTAAAGCGAGGCGCTCAAATCATTGTAGCCACACCGGGTCGCCTGATTGACCTGATTGATCGCAAAGCTATCAGCCTGAGCACCATTCAATACGTGGTGTTGGATGAAGCAGATGAAATGCTGAACATGGGCTTCAAAGAAGACCTTGATAAAATCCTTTCATTTACACCCGAAGAGAAAAAGACCTGGCTTTTCTCCGCCACGATGCCGCGAGAAGTACGGGCCATCATGAAGAACTACATGAGTGATCCGTTCGAGCTTACTGTAGGCGAACAAAATTCAGGCAACGTCAATATTGAACACCGCTATGTGCTGGTGCAGGAGCGCGACAAATATCCGGCCCTCAAGCGCATCCTCGACTTCAACCCGGACATCTTCGGACTAATCTTTTGCCGCACCCGCATTGACACACAAAAAGTGGCGGAGATGCTGATGAAAGATGGCTACAATGCCGATTCGCTTCATGGCGATCTTACCCAGCAACAACGCGACCGCGTGATGATTAAATTTCGTCAGCGAGCACTGCAAATATTGGTTGCTACCGATGTGGCCGCGCGCGGCATTGACGTGGAAGACATCTCCCACGTGATCCACCTGAACATGCCGGACGAAATGGAATTTTACACCCACCGCAGCGGCCGGACCGCCCGTGCTGGAAAGAAGGGTATTTCCATTGCTTTGGTGAGCAAGCACGAGGTTGGAAAAATCAAGCAAATAGAGCGAAACCTGAAGGCGCCCATGAAGCGCATGATGGTACCAACCGGTGCCGAAGTGTGCCAGAAGCAATTGCTGGCGCTGATGCACAAAGTGAAAGAAGTGAAAGTGAATGAAGCGGAAATCGCTGAATTTTTGCCCACGGTATTTGAAGAGCTCAATGACCTCTCCAAGCAAGAACTCATCAAGCGATTTGCGTCCATTGAGTTCAATCGCTTTTTAGAATACTACCGAAATGCACCTGACCTTAATGCGGATGGAAAACGAGGTGATGGTTCTGGCTCAGAGCGCTATGCTACGGGCACCCGTTTCTTTATCAATCTCGGTAAAATGGATGGGTTGGAGAAATCACACATGCTGGAGTTAATCGATGAGTACACCGGTCTCGGCAAGCAAGACATTGGTAAAATTGACCTCAAAGGTGCCTATTCGTTTTTTGAAGTGGAGAAAGACAAAGTTGATAAAGTAGTTAGAGGTTTCACTGGCGTGGAATTTCAGGGTCGGCAGGTACGGGTTGAGATCACCGATTCAAAATCATCTTCCTCTGAGCGTTCGGTCGAAAGCCCGGAGCGCTCAGAAAGAAAGCGATCATTTGGCGGAAAGAAATTTTCTGATGGAAAATTCTCTGACCGAAAGTTTGAGAGAAAATCGTTTGATAAGAAAGGCGACCGTTCCAACAAAAAGTGGCGCTGATCAGGCCGCCACTCTTCGCTCGATTGGGAATATTCCAAAGTTGAACAGCTCGGTGTGACGCACCACACCGATATCCACCATTGTAAGAATTTCTTTACGCGTCAGGTCTTTGAATAATTCATGCAAGCTATTGACCGGCTTGTTGTTGAACGACACAATAATGTCGCCTTCTTTCACTTGCGATCTTCCAGCCGGTGAATCAGGTTCGATGTTGGTAACGAAGAGCCCTTTCTCATTTGCCAAATGGTAGTGACGGAGAATTTTCGGATTGATAGACACTTCTTGTAAAATAAATCCCAAGTAAGCTTTAAACACTTTGCCGTTCTTTATCAGTTGACTGGCCACTTCCTTGGCGGTATTGATATCCACTGAAAAGCTGAGTCCCTGGGCTCCATTAATAATAGCTGTGTTGACACCCACCACATCCCCTTCGGTAGTAATCATCGGGCCACCTGAATTACCCGGATTAAGCGCAGCATCAGATTGGATTACATTGTCAACCACCATGCCCGATTGGGTGCGCATCGTGCGGCCTAAGGCACTTACCACTCCTGTGGTCACGGTATGTTGGTAGCCCAGCGGATTGCCAATAGCAATCACAAACTGACCGATTTGCAACTGCGAAGCATCGCCTAACTTGGCAACAGAGTAGCCCTCGGTATAAATTTTAAGGATAGCAAGATCAGTGTCCGGGTCTTTGCCTATCAGTGTAGCTTCAATCTCATTTTCATTTAAGAGCGACACCATTATTTTTTCCGCCCCGTTCACCACATGACTATTTGTAAAAATCAATCCATCAGAAGAAAAGATGAAACCGGATCCCGAGCCGGCCGGTCGCAATTTGCCACTACTGGTTTTGTACACATCTATTTTCACCACGGCATTTTTGGCTTTGGCCACGGCATCGATAATCATCTGAGAAAAAGCATCCATAGTAAATTTTCGGGGAGACTGTCAAAATCCTGTCCAAAGGGTGCCACCTGAAATTTTGGCAAGTATTACAGCTTTCAAAGACCCGATAAGGTTGTTTGCATTCCTTATTTTTGTACTTTTTCCGCCTCAAAATAGGCCCATTGCATGGCAAAACTTAAGAATATCGTAAAACAGCTCTCTGAAAAAGATTATCGTGCTATATATGACTCGTTGGTAAACCAAAATGCCGAAAAGACAGCCTATGTGCTAAAGGCCTTGCGCGAAATGCAACTAACCGAGCACCGGATTATGGTGCAGTTGGATCTCAACACAAATGCTTACTACACCATGCGCTCGCGGCTGGGTGAAAAAATTGACGAGTACCTGGTGAAGCAGATGGAAAGCCCGCGCACAGACCTGCTTAGAAAGGTAGCCAACATCAACGAGGTATTCTTCACCAACAAAAAGACTATTGCCATTGCCACACTGCGCAAACTGGAGCGCGAACTGATTGAGGCCGACCTGGTGGGTGAATTACCCACCGTGTACAAACTTCTAAAGAAACTGCACCTCCACACACCTGATTTTTTTCAATTTTCTCAATCGTATAACCGCAGCGTGGCCTATATGCTGGCGGTGGATAAAGCAGAAGATGTGTTGGCTGACTACTTCAAAAAGTATGGCAACTACTTCATTACCGGAGATGCTACCGAAAAGTTGAGTCTTGAGTTGCTGCTGAAGGAAATGCATAACATTAGTAATCTCTACGACTCTCATCGGTTGTATGTGTACAAATGCTGCATAATCATTTTTCATCGTTTGTTTGTGGATAAGCAAGAGAACCTGCAACCAGACGAAGAATCGGTAGAAGACATCTTGAAAAAAGTGGAGCAAATATTTGCCACCCACAACCTCGATCCCGTCTACTATCACCTCAACCTGCTATTTGAATTTCTGAAATTGGAATACTACAACCACTATGGGGTGTATAAGCAGGCGGAAAAGTACTTTGAAGAAGTGAACGATGCAGCCATCAGCCTGCTGGCCAACTACTCTTACTATACGTTCTCGGTGCAGTTTTTAATATCAAAATTGCAACGCGGCATTCGCATGGAGAACGAATCCGAACTATATGCCGAGCAAGAGACATTCTTTGCAGAATACGAGCCCGAGGAAGAGAATATTCCACAGCACATAATCTATACCATCTACCGGGCATTGTGCAGTTATTATGTAAATAAATACGATGAAACAGCCCACTTACTGAATGATCTGCTCAATAATGTAAGTCTTAAAAGATATCCGCAGGCACAAATGGAGATCAAGGCGCTTTTGTGCTTGCAATATTGCCTCACGAAAAAAATTGGCCTGTTCAATCAGCTTTCCACCAGCGTGCAGCGGCAGATACGATTGACTGGAAAAGATGCTTGCGAAAATCTGCTGCTTTTTCTGAAGATGCTTAAAATTGCCGTGAGCGAGGCCAAGAGAGAAAAGAAACGCAAGATCACTGCGTTGATACCACAGTTTAAGGCCACCAAAGTCAACTACTTTGCGCCTACCTACCTCATTCGCATGGATGACAAGTTCATCGCACGACTCATTGCCCTGGAAGTGCAAGGCGACTCGGTGAGTGAAGACCGCGATTAGATATTAAGCCCGATAATGCTTTCGTGCGTCAACGGCTTGTTGATGTAAAGCTTCACATTCACGTATTTCTTCGAACGATTAAAATCTTGCGGGTTGATGGAAGAGGTAAGCATGACAATTTTACACTTCTTCTTGGTGGCCGTTGTGAGTCGCTCAAATTCATCCAGGAACTGGAAGCCATCCATGAGAGGCATGTCAATATCGAGGAAGATAACATCGGGCAACACCTTATCGGCTACATCAAGCTTCTCCAGGTTTCGTAAAAACTCGATGGCACTCTTGGCCCCCGTGTGCACGTAAATGTGCTCGGTAACCGAGGCTGCTTCAATCATTTTTTGATTGATGAGATTATCGATTTCATTGTCATCAATCAACATGATTGATCTGAATTTTTTTGCTTGCATAGCGTATATAGATGAGATAAAAATAGGCCTGTTCGGGGCTACTTACAAACCGTTTGTAAAGTTTAGAAACAAATCAAAAATCAAATCGGATGCCCTGAGCCAACGGCAGGGTCGCTCCATAGTTTATAGTATTGGTCTGGCGCCTCATGTAAATCTTCCACGAATCAGACCCGGACTCACGGCCACCGCCTGTTTCTTTCTCACCACCAAAGGCACCACCAATCTCCGCACCCGAAGTACCAATGTTGACATTGGCGATACCGCAGTCACTGCCGGCCTGCGATAAAAACTTCTCCATTTCCTGAACGTGCATCGTCATAATAGATGATGACAAGCCTTGCTTCACACCATTTTGTAACTCGATGGCTTCGTCAATGTCCTTGTATTTGATCAGGTATAAAATCGGTGCAAATGTCTCCTGTTGAACGATAGAAAAATGATTCTTGACTTCCGCGATAGCGGGCTTTACATAACAACCGGAGGAATACTTCTTTCCTGTTAAGACACCACCCTCCACCAAAAATGTACCTCCTTCTTCTTTCACCTTTTTCAATGCATTGGTGTAAGATTGCACCGCCAATGTATCAATAAGCGGACCCATATGATTCTTAGTATCCAACGGGTTGCCAATTCTTAATCGGCCATAGGCTTTTTTCAACCGTTGCTTTACCTTTTCATACACTTTCTCGTGAACAATAAGCCTTCGTGTGGTGGTGCATCGCTGACCGGCTGTGCCTACCGCGCCAAAAAAAGCACCGTGGATGGCAATGTCAAGATCGGCATGCTCGGAGATGATGATAGCATTGTTTCCGCCTAACTCCAGCAAAGGTCGGCCCAGTCGTGCACCCACGGCCTTGGCCACCAACTTGCCCATGCGCACCGAGCCAGTGGCCGACACCAGCGGTATATCTTCATTTTCAGAAATCCATTGGCCGACCTTATAGGCTCCGTTGACAATGCATGAGACTCCCTCCGGCACATTATTATCATTAAAAACCTTGGCCACAATGTTTTGACAAGCAATGCTGCAAAGCGGAGTTTTTTCAGAAGGCTTCCAGATACATGTATCGCCACACACCCAGGCCAACATGCTGTTCCATGACCAAACTGCTACCGGAAAATTGAAAGCCGAAATAATCCCAACGATTCCCAGCGGATGATACTGCTCATACATGCGGTGCAACGGGCGCTCAGAGTGCATTGTCAAACCATGTAACTGGCGTGAGAGACCTACTGCAAAATCGCAGATGTCGATCATTTCCTGCACTTCGCCCAGGCCCTCCTGGTACGACTTGCCCATTTCGTATGATACTAACATACCAAGCGAGGCCTTTGCTTTGCGCAACGCCTCCCCGATTTGGCGCACCACTTCGCCTCGTGCTGGTGCCGGCACCATGCGCCATTGCTGAAAAGCTTTCGCTGAAGTCTTTACCACGCGGTGGAAAGAATTTTCATCTGCACTATACACCGTACCGATTTCCTTTCCGTCCACCGGAGATATAGATACAATGATAGGCCCTTTAGATGGAATCCAGTTATTTCCGGTGGATACACCCAGATTGACGGCTTCAATACCAAGTTCTTGGAGGACTGGCAGGATAGTTTGCATAAAAAATCAAAAA
>JAIENH010000012.1 GCA_019751475.1 Cyclobacteriaceae bacterium | reverse complement strand
AGCCAATGAGTTCTCCGCGCTTCACGCGCTGGCCGTTGCGTACCGTGAACATATGCATGTGCGCATAGCGCGTGCGATAACCAAAGCCATGGTCAATCTCTACTTTCTTGCCATAGCCGGTGAAGCTGATTTCAACGTTGTCGATCACGCCATCAGCGGCTGCGTAGATAGGTGTGCCAATCGGTGCTGCGAAATCAATGCCTGTATGCATTTTGCGCACTTTATAAATAGGGTGGATGCGGATGCCAAAACCAGAAGCAAGCACCACCGTCTCCTTTTTGGGTACCGGTTGGATGGCTGGAATGGCTGCAAATAGTTTCTCTTTGTTCTCGGCAAGTTGCACGACCTCATCCTGTGAGCGAGACTCGATGTACACTTTCCTGCGGAGCTTATCCACCGACTCATTTAACTTTACTAATATCTCTTCGTGGACGATGTCTTTGTTTTTGATCTCTTCGTAGCGTTCGGCTCCACCAATACCAGCCTCACGCACCGACTTATCGATAGGCTCTGAGCCTAACACCGTGCGGTAGATATTGTCATCGCGGTACGACATGTCAGCGAGTATCTTGTCGAGGTCGTTTACTTTCTTCTGAAGTTCCTGGTAGTAGAACTCCATTTCTTTCACTTCATTCTTGAGGATAAGTTCTTTTGGGGATTCAAAGTAATTGCTGTAAAGCAACAGCAGACCAACGGCCATAGCCAGGGTAAGCGACACAATGCCAAGCGTATTAAGAATGATGTCTCCGGTGGAGGTAGTCACCCGGACGTACTTGCAGGATTCGGTGTCGTAGTAATACTTAATTTTCGCCATGCAGCTATTTTATTGAGAGGCCGGACGGAACGCTTTCATCACCAATTCGTTGCATTCCAAATAGGGCCCACCCAGCAAATCTAAGCAATAAGGTATTGCCGGAAAAATTGCGTCTAAACACTGCCGGATGGACTTGGGTTTTCCAGGCAGGTTTACGATCAGGGTTTTGCCCCGTATTCCGGCAGTTTGCCTCGAAAGAATGGCCGTAGGCATGTATTTAAGGCTTTCGGTTCGCATCCGCTCGCCAAAGCCGGGCATCATTTTATTGCATACCGCTTCGGTGGCTTCGGGGGTCACATCCCGCTTGGCGGGGCCTGTACCCCCCGAGGTGATGATCAGGCAGCAGCCTTTATTGTCGGCCATATCGATGAGAGTTTTTTCGATCAAGTCCTGCTCATCGGGTATCACAGCATACACTTTTTCCCACGTGCTTAATAGGTATTCGTTTAATGTTGCCACGATAGCCTTGCCGGGAAGATCTTCATACACACCCTGACTGGCGCGGTCACTCACGTTGATGATGCCGATGCGGATCATGAGTGAGGGGCAGTCGTTGCCTCAGCTCTGAATTTAATGTTGGCCGAGCGTCCTTTTTTATAGACCATGCGGCCCTGGGCTTTTCCTTTTCGTAACTCTTTTTGAATGGCCGGTTCAAGTGCCACGATTTCTTTGCATTCGCTGGAGCAACATCCGTCAAATTTCTTGGCGCATTCCTCGCACTGGATGAACAAGAGGTGGCATGCTTCGTTTCGGCAGTTGGTATGCGTGTCGCAAGGCTGCCCGCACTGATGGCACACGCTGATGATCTCTTCGGAGATACGTTCACCCAGACGTTCGTCAAATACAAAGTTCTTTCCTACGAATTTATTTTCCAGTCCTTGTGATTTCACCTGTCTTGCATACTCAATGATACCGCCTTCCAGTTGGAATACATTTTTGAATCCTCGGTGCTTCATCCACGCGCTGGCTTTTTCGCAGCGGATGCCACCCGTGCAATACATGATGATGTTGCTGTCTTTTTTATCTTCCAATAATTTTTCAGCCACTGGCAGCGCTTCACGAAACGTATCGACATCGGGGAGGATGGCATTTTTAAAATGGCCCACTTCACTTTCGTAGTGATTGCGCATATCCACCACCACCGTGCCGGGCTGTGCGCTCAGTGCATTAAATTCTTTAGCGTTCAGATCCTTGCCGGAGTCAGATGCGTCAAAGGTTTTATCGTTCAGTCCATCGGCAACTATTTTTTTCTTCACCTGGATCTTCAATTTGAAAAATGATTTGCCATCATCTTCAATAGCGGTGTTGAGTCGGATACCGTTTAAAAAATCGACGGAGTAGAGGAGTTGCTTGAATGATTCAAACTGAGCGTTTGGCACGCTGATCTGCGCGTTGATACCTTCTTCGGCCACGTACACGCGACCCATCACGTCCGTTTCGATCCACTGTTGGTAGAGAAAATCACGAAAGGCGACCGGATCGGCAATATGATGATACTTATAAAAGGAGAGCGTAGTGCGATCTTGTGGCTGCGTGTGCAGCCGTTGTTTCAAAATTTGCTTGTCAACCTGGTTGTACAGACGCTTCATGCTGCAAAAATAGGAAATATGGGGGTTAGTTTAGTTTTCTCGATTGGTAGGAAGTCATCAGGAAAACCTGACAAGTAAGGTGACGGATTTCCGTACACAATGAATTCTTGTAATTGAGATTTACTTAATAAACAATAGATTCACAGTTGAAGATAGGTGGCGCCTGAGCATGATTAAAATTGGCTTTTGGAATTGAAATACGATTGCTAAAGCAGATTTTAGGTAAAAAAATATTGGTTTTTAGCCTGAATTGAGGGTTTTTGTATAGTGCAATAGGAGTTACTCCTATGCCAAGGGGGTGGAAGTGAAATTTTTTTTGTGATTTTGGAGCAAAGTCCATCTATGATTAAATTTCATGTGACTTAACCCTTTGATTTATGTTTGCAATTTCTATTAAACGTACTCTGCTGACAATTAGCATAGCAACTCTTACGGGTACTGTTGTCAATGCTCAGGACTTCAATTCAATTCGCAAGGAACTGGAACAAGTGTACTCAGCTGATCAGGAGGAACGTCAGAAAATGACCTCTACCTCAAAAGATTTTGGTGCGGCTTCAACACAAATGAAAGACCTGATGGCACGTATTAAATCATCGGATGTTGGCAACCTGGCAACCGTGACCCGAATTTTGGATCAGTATGGTTGGCTGAGCGAAGCACAGATAGGTAAGGCGGGCAATGCTGCCCTATCGCTTGTAATCCAACACGCAGATTTGGCTACGCAAGAGCAATATCTCCCTATGATGCGAGAGGCTGTGCGTCAAGGCAAGGCACGAGGCGCAAGTCTTGCAATGCTGGAAGACCGTGTGGCATTGGAAAAATCGGGCAAACAAATTTACGGTACCCAGATTCGAAAAAGTAAAAGCTCTGACGCTTATGTACTGGCTCCTATTGATGCTCCCTTCCAGGTAGATGCGCGAAGGGCTGCTTTAGGCCTGGGGCCATTGGCCGATTTTGTCAGCCGTTGGAACATCCATTGGAATGCCGCAACTTATACATTTGAAAACTAAAAAATTGTTACCAATGAGGCACTATACACTTACCATCATTCTAGCGATAGCTTTCGCAACAGCCGCTTATACGCAGATAGATGTGCCAGTGGATCCGCTTACTGGAAAAGCTCAGATTGCATTTCCTCTATGGCAACTTAAAAACAATTCTGTAACGGTGCCGATAACCCTGACCTACAATGGAGGAGGATTGCGAGTTACCGAGTCAGAGGGAAACGCGGGCATGGGTTGGAATATTTCAGCAGGTGGTCAGATTTCCAGAGAAGTCAGAGGACTTCCTGATGATCTGGAAGATCTTGCCGATTCTAGAAGAGGCTGGTTAACAGGTCCTGCAGCACAGCAAATACAAGCCTTCAACCCTTCAGCAAATTTAAACTCGATAAGTTGTGCAGATGAGCTATCGGATTTTAATACGTTAAGCACTTTTTATGATAACCAAAATGGTTCCACCATTGATACAGAACCCGATGTATTTACGTTTAGCGCACCTGGTGTAAGTGGTCAGTTTGTTTTTGATCAGAATAAAGTCGTGCGATTAATTCCCTATCAGGACATAAAAATTGACTATACAAGAGATGCTACAAAGAAAATCGCCTCGTTCACAATAACCACAAATAATGGAGTCAAGTATGTCTTTGATCTGCCTTTATCAACTACACGAATTGCGATAGATGGTTCTCTGGATTTTCCTGAGTTCTTTACACGAGAGTACAGGATGTATTCGTACAAGTTGATGTTTAACTATACATGGATGTTGAAAAAGATAATTGACCCAACGAATCAGTCGATCGATTTTACTTACGGAACTCCTCAATCTACTAAATGGACGAAGGATGTGCAGATTATTCGCCCTCCGGGTGCGGTAATAAGCACCATGTATTCAATTGTTGAAGAGCCCACGGTAGTGCCTATTGCATCCATACGTGATATGACATATTTGGTAAATATAGGGTGGACCCCCTATGGTGTTATCGGTGGAATAAGCGTAGCGGGCCCTAATATGGCTGGAAGTAAGAGTTTTAATTTCTTTTACGATCGCATCCGAAATGAAGACGATCTTCCGGAAGTAGCCGCAGATGGTAATCCACATTCTATCAAAACGCCTACGCAAACTGTGAATGGCGCGGAGGAAGAGTTGAAGGAGCCGCAGTATCGGTCATTTCTTCGAGAGTTCCGCGAAACAGGATCGGATTGCACTCCTTTTCCGGCTTATCGTTTTACCTACTACGATGTTAACTTCAGCAATAAGACGACTCACCTTCCTTTTAAGTATAAGTTTGCTCGCGATTTGTGGGATTATTTCAATGATAAACCAGATCAAGTCTCTTCATTGGTTCCCAGGCTTTATCAAAAGCTATCCGCGCAGGGGAATAAGCGTCTACGTATTGCTCCACATCCTGGTGATGCTGGATATGTTGCAACGAGTGGCACAGACAGGAGTGTAAATTCTTCTACGGTTCATTATGGGTCGCTCCGAACAGTTTCGTATCCCTCAGGTGGACTTGCAGAGATTACATACGAACCGGCAGATTATTATGATTCTCTTGCTAATGCGACATTTTTAGGTGGCGGTGTGCGAGTAAAAACTGTACGAATTGATGATGGAGATACTGATCACTCCAATGATATTACTACATTCTATGAATATAAACGAGGAGACGGTCAATCAAGCGGAAAACTCCTATATCCCCCAATTTTTGGATTCTACGCAATTGATAACTCAAATGCTAATTATTTACTTGGGGCGTTGCGAAGCCCCATAAATCTTGCTCCTGATCAAGGACTTGTGTATTCGAGAGTCACGCAAAAACAAGCTGGCCGGGGAAAATCAATATTTGAATACTCTGTTCCGGGAACCTTTCAGGAGACTCAGGTGCGTGACTGGAAAGCATCCTACTCCAGGATAGCTAGGATTATGCAAGATCAGACAGATGAGATTTGTGATATTGTTGATCCGCCTCCGTACGAAGAATTTTACGATCAAACGTATGAAGTTTGTGAACCTCAAGATCCGGAAACGCCAAGAATTCCCCCGCCATGCCAATGGGTAACTACACGAATATACTATACCGTTGATCCACCTCCCTATGAGACTAATTGCAGGTCAATAACAACGGGGAGCTTCTGTCTTAGTCCTGGTCTCTTTCAGAATGATTTTTATTCTTATCCATTTGCCCCAAGCACCAACTTTGATTTTGAGCGTGGCCTGCTACAACGAGTTATTCGTTATGATGAAGCCAATAAGGAAGTAAGCAGAAAGTCCTTCACTTATCAGCGATTACCCGCTACGCCTCAAACCATAAAGGCCCTTCGAGTAGAATTTGGCGCTGGCACGAATGCCCCTTATCGCTACTACAGCGTTTATGAATTATTAACGAATGCATCAAAAGTGGTGTCAGTAGAGACTACTACAACATATGATAACCTTACGGCTACAACTTCGATAAGCGCATCGTCCTCATATCAATATGATCCTGCTCATTTTTTGACAAGATCCATTACTTCGTTGAATAGCAAAGGGGAAACGCGTAAGGTAAGATTTAAATACGCGCGCGATTTTGCCAGCGTACCTTCCCCAACTGGAGCGGCCGGTCTTGCTATTAAGTCATTGAATGATAGTTCAAGGCATGGTGAAGTAATAGAGACCATTAATTCAATAATTAAGGGATCAAATGAGACAGTATTATCGGCAGATATTACCATCTACAAGAATTTTGCCTCTGTAGGGGGTGCTGTGCTACCTTCCGAAAAGTGGATTTACTCCGGTGGCTCAGGGTTTCAGGAGGCTTACTTTAATGGTTCAAACATTTTTAGTTTTAATGGGTACAGAGCTGCTCAGTACATGGATGAATATGATTCAAAAGGCGGGCTGCTTACTTCGCATGACAGGCAGGGCAATTTTCAAACGGTACTTTACAGTGCTGCTAGCAGTCTTCCCAGAGCTTTTGTCAAGAATGCCAGATGGGATGAAGTGCTGGTGAATCCGATAAGTGATGTTGTCGAGAGAATTGACGCGCCTGATCTTTTAGATGGAGAGCAAGGATTTACTACTACGATTACTAATCCCTATTCCGGTGAATTCTCGCTTTCATTACTGAATGCAGGGACGATACGAACTACTCCTGTAAATAAGGCACCCAATAGTCGTTATTATC
>JAIENH010000299.1 GCA_019751475.1 Cyclobacteriaceae bacterium | reverse complement strand
CGCCTTGCTAGTTGCTTTTGGAATCGTCTAATTTTACATCGTATGCGAAGGGGCTTGATATTGTGCGGATGTATTTTCATGCTGATTTTATCATGCGATTGGTTTGATAAGAAAAAATTCGTTTGCGATCCATTAAGCCCCAAACCAAGTTTGAAATTGCTCTCATCGACTAACGTATCAAGTTGCCAATCGCCTGATGGTAGCATCACGGTGGATGTAGTAGGAGGCACGCCTCCCTATCGTTTCAACATCAATGATGGAGCTTATCAAAGCAACGGTAACTTCACAAAGTTACCGGCTGGTCAGCATCTGGTTAGTGTACTGGATATTTACGGATGTGAGTCTTTCCAGGAATTGAAATTGGATGTTTCTGCATCTCTACTTACAGCTACAGCCACAACGACCCCGGATAATCAATGCTTTGCAGACAATGGGACAATAAAAATTTCCACCCGCAACGGTAAGCCTCCTTATTCCTTTAGCCTTGATGGAGTAAACTTTCAGGAAGATTCCACTTTCTACCTGCTTCCAAAAGATTTTTACCCAGTAGTAGTCAGGGACGGCACACCCTGTCGTTATTTACTTCGCGTTCGCGTGGAAAGAGGTTCTACCGGTGTGAGTTATGCAAACAATGTTGGGCCAATTATATCCGCTAATTGCGCGACTTCAGGTTGTCATAATGGTGATGCAGGTTTTACGCTTAACTTTACCGTGTTTGATAACGTGCGTGTTTTTGCTCCTCGAATAAAGGGTCTCGTAAGCCAGAAAATTTCACACCGCGGCCAGCCTCCGTTGCTCCAACAGGAAATCGATTTTATCTCATGTTGGGCAGACGATGGTGCCCCGAATAATTAACCTACTTATGAAAGGACGAAATCGGGTGTTTAGAATCATGGCTATTACATTCGCGGCAGCGATGATATGGCTTACCTATGATATCAGCAGTAAAACCACCTTTCCGGGAAAGAAAACAAAGAAAGAAAACCCATCAATTGCTGATTCCTTACGAGCATTGCCAACCCCCGATAGCACTTCATCGGCAAAATCAACCATTCACCAGCCATAAATTCAGTCAATCGATCTGAAATTTCGGGTGTTCTGGCTCCAGCCTACTTTAGTATCAGATTAAAGCCAACTATAGACAAGAATTTCCCCTGGGGTCAAGGACTTTGGGGGATTTTCTTTTTTAGCCCCACTTTCAAACGGGCAATTTCCATTGCAACAAATAGAGATCAGCTCTTAACTCATACTTCACTAAGCGAGTAGCCAAATTGCCTACCTCAATCTTAGGTAATTGCTCTGTTTTGCAAAACAGCTGGCCGGATTTTGGTATGTATTGATCAGAAAAGTTTACCTTGAAACTTGACTATGAAAAGTAAAAATGTGAAAAGTCTATGGTTGGTAGCGCTGGTAGGATTTGTCATATATTCCTGCGAGTACAAGGAGTTACCTACGAGCTTTGATTGCGGTCGGTCTACGTTAGCATTGGCTTTAGCGAATAAAACAAATGCTACCAGTTGCAAGGCTATTGACGGCACGCTTTCAGTTACTTCTTCAGGAGGCACAGCTCCGTACGACTATAAAATTGCCGATGGCATTTATCAAACCAATCCGGCATTTGATAAGCTTGCTCCTGGCCTTTATGAAATTACTACCAAAGATGCCAAAGGGTGTACGGCAACATTGGAAGTAGACATTGTGGCCAATAACTCGACCTTATCAGCTGCGGTAAGTACATCGGCCGATTCACAATGTCTTACTGATAATGGTGCGATTATGATTGCTCCATCAGGTGGCGAAGAACCTTATCAGGTTAAGCTTGGCAATACCACCTTTGGTACTTCTACGAGTTTCACCAACTTGAAGCACGGCACCTATGTACTTTATATCAAAGACTCTAACGACTGCCAACGCACTGTCAATGCTACTGTAGAACGTGGCCGCACCTCCATAAGCTATGCTAATGATATCTCGCCTATAGTCACCACCAATTGCACACTCAGTGGATGCCACGATGCAGGCACCGGCTCGCGCGACTACACTAACTTTAGTAATGTAAAATCAGCTGCCCTAAGCATCAAGACCCGCACCGGAAACCGGACCATGCCACTTGGGCGAGTGCTTACGCAGAATCAAATTGATTTGATTGCATGTTGGGTAGATGATGGCGCCATAAACAATTAATGCCACTTGAATGAAGAAGTCTTTAATACTCTTGTTCTGCACCTGCACGGTCGTAGTTCAGGCCCAGAAATTTATAGCAGAGAAATCAGCCGTGTCATTCTTTTCCAAAGCCACAATCGAAGATATCAAAGCCGACAACGCCAAATCCAGTTCCATTTTCAACAGCGAGACTGGAGAGATTGCCTTCTCCTTTCCCATTAAGGAATTTAAGTTTGATAAGAAGTTGATGCAGGAGCACTTCAACGAAAAGTATATGGATTCTGAAAAGTATCCGAAATCTACTTTTCAAGGAAAGATTATAGACTATCAAATGACTGGCACTGGTGCACAGTCTGTGAAGGCACAGGGTAAACTTACCATTCACGGCATCACAAAGGATATTGACGTGCCAGGAACATTCGAAGTGGAGGGTAATAAAATTACCATGAAGTCAAAATTTATGGTGAAACTGGAAGACTATGAAGTTCCCCGTCCTCAGCTACTATGGAAAAACATTGCAGAAGAAATTGAAATTTCCATTGACTTTACTTTTAAACCTTATGAAGCAAAATAGACTTGCGGCCTTGCTGTTACTTTTTTCTACAAGCTTGTATGGACAAGATCTCCTCAATGAATTGGAGAAGACCACCAAGCCATCAACCGAATATACTGCTGCAACTTTTAAAGGATCAAGACTCATCAACGGACAGACGGTAGAAACCAGGGGACGGGGTGAGTTGGAGTTTATTTTTGCTCACCGGTTTGGCCGCATCAACAGCGGGGCGTACGAACTTTTTGGATTAGATCAGGCCTACGTGCGCATTGGTTTGGAATATGGGATAACAGATAGACTCAATGTGGGCATGGGGCGAAACTCTGTTGATAAAACAATGGATGGCTACCTTCGCTACAAAGTTGTCAGTCAAAGCAGCGTTGCCCGAAGTATGCCCGTCACCATCACAGCTTTTGGTATTGCTGGTGTCAAGACATCTCCCCGCAAGGAAGACGCAACGTTTGATATTCAGTTTAATGATCGCCTCTCATACACAGGCCAATTGCTGATTGCACGAAAGATAAACTCCAATCTCTCCCTTCAACTCATGCCGACTTTCGTACACAAAAACCTGGTAGACAAATCTATCGAAAAGAATGACCAGGTTGCCTTGGGTATTGGCGGACGGCTAAAAGTCACGCGCAGCATTGCGCTTACATCTGAGTATTACCATCGGTTTGATGTTGTGCCAGGTAATCCATATTACAACCCACTCGGTTTTGGCGTTGATATTGAGACAGGTGGTCATGTTTTTCAATTAGTGATGACCAACACCCGAGGACTCACCGAGCGTGCTTATCTAACCGAAACCACTGGAGATTTCTTCAATGGTGATATTCACTTAGGCTTTAACGTAACCCGCACATTCCAGCTAAAGAAGCAGAAGTAGCCTTGCATTGAGTCCCAACAGTTTTGCACTCGTCCGTTTATAGTTATTTGGCTAAAGCCGTCTTTTGCTTTGTTCTTGGTTCCCCACGACTGAAGTCGTGGGTTAGTAGACTTTAGCCTTGCGCATAGACTCTCACAAACTTGTGTACACCAGCATGTACTGGAGATTAGAAAATAATCATTTTCATTCTATTTTTGTCCGAAACACCCATCGTTGCTCCTCGGCTCCGTCATTGCTTATCTGGTACTCACCGTTCTCATCGGGTACATAGCTTCACGCAAAGTAAAGACCTCCGGTGACTTCATGCTCGCTGGTCGAAGCCTCCCGATTTTGCTCAGCTCCTCCGCTTTGTTTGCCACTTGGTTTGGTTCTGAGACAGTCTTTGGCGCTTCCTCTGAGTTCTTAAAAGGAGGGTTGTATGCCGTGATTGAAGACCCGTTTGGTGCGGCACTCTGTCTTTTTTTGTTTGGGATGTTCTTCGCACGCAAACTTTACAACATGAATTTGCTTACGCTGGGCGATTTCTTTGAGGTACGCTACGGCAAGAAGACTGAGTTAGTCGCCAGTTTTTTCCTGGCTCCTCCCTATGTAGGTTACATCGCGGCTCAACTGGTAGCTATGGGTCTTATCCTAAATGTCATTACGGGCCTGGAGGTGTGGCAAGGAGTAATCATCAGCGCTTTTGTTGTCACCTTTTACACGTACATCGGGGGCATGTGGGCTATCTCCATTACTGACTTCATTCAGAGCATTATCATCATTGCCGGTATGGCAGCCTTGGCCTATGTGCTGGCCAAAGAAGCAGGTGGAGTTTCCGTAGTGCTGAGTGAAGTACACCCGGAGAACTTCCGGTTTCTGCCAAAGCCTGAATGGAAAGAGGTAACAACGTATCTCGCGGCCTGGTCGGTGCTGGGCCTGGGGTCTATTCCTTCGCAAGATGTTTTTCAACGATCAATGTCTTCGGGATCGGCCAATACGGCCGTGCGTTCATGCTACTACGCAGCCATTCTTTACCTTACCGTAGCCATGCTTCCACTCTTTATCAGTCTATGTACAAAGCATCTTTACCCCAATCAAATACAAGGTGATACTCAATTAGCCCTTCCAAATATGGTGCTTCAGCATACAGGATTGGCGGTGCAGATTTTATTTTTTGGTTCGCTGCTGTCGGCAATCATGAGTACTACCAGTTCAGCCATCCTCGCCCCAGCCGCTATTTTCTCAGAGAACCTCGTGCGACCACTGCTGAGCGAAAAACTTACCGACAAACAGATGCTTCTATTGACGCGCATTTCAGTGCTGCTTTTCAGTGCCATTGCTACTGCTATGGCTTGTATGCGATCAAATATTTATGAATTGGTAGGCGAGTCGTCTGTCTTGAGTCTTGTCACCTTGTTTGCTTCATTAGTGCTAGGTTTGTATTGGAAGAAAGCCAGTGGAGCGGGAGCGATGCTTTCTATGTTTGCAGGATTTTTCACCTGGGTGATGATGGAGTTTTTTGTTGTGAGTGATATCCCCAGCCTGATACCCGCCACGATGATGAGTTTATTTGCCTTGATAGGTGGAAGTTTGTATTGGAAGAACAAAGAAATACATGAGCAATAATTTCGAGACCCAAGCCATACGCGCCCAACAGGAGCGCTCACAGTATCGTGAGCACTCTGTGCCCTTGTACCTGACATCCAGTTTTGTATTTGAAGATGCTGAGCAGGCACGCGCCCTCTTTGCTGATGAGGTGCCGGGGAACATTTATACTCGGTTTTCAAATCCAAACACCACCGAATTTATTCAGAAGCTTTGTCTGCTGGAGGGTACTGAAGATGGGATTGCCACCGCCTCGGGTATGGCTGCTATGTACAGCAGCATGGCGGCTTTGCTGCGATCAGGCGATCACGTGCTTGCCTCGCGCTCACTTTTTGGATCAACTCACCAGATTCTCACCGTCTTGTTTCCACGTGTAGGTATCTCGCACACCTATGCAGACATTACTGAAGGACCCCAGCAGTGGGAAGATAAAATACAGCCCAATACCCGGATGATTTTTGTTGAGACTCCTTCGAACCCGGCACTGGACATTCTTGACCTGGAGTGGTTGGGTGCCTTAGCCAAAAGGCGCAACATCATATTAAATGTGGACAATTGTTTTGCTACTCCGTACTTGCAAAATCCTGCTAAGTGGGGAGCGCACCTTGTAACACATTCAGCCACAAAATTTATTGATGGTCAGGGCAGGGTCGTAGGCGGAGCCGTTCTTGGCACCAAAGAACTGATCAAGGAGATCCGATTCTTTGCCCGACACACGGGCCCTTCTATGTCGCCTTTCAATGGCTGGATACTATCGAAGAGCCTTGAGACGTTAGCCATACGTATGGAACGTCATTGCGAAAATGCACATACACTTGCCAGGCATTTAGAGAATCATCCAGAAGTCTTGGTCGTGAAGTATCCTTTCCTCGCTTCTCATCCTCAACACGCCTTGGCTAGAAAGCAAATGCGGCTGGGTGGCGGACTTGTTACGTTTGAGATTGCAGAAGGCATTGAGCGGGGCCGAAAGTTCTTAAATGCCTTGAAGATGATTTCCCACTCTGCCAACCTGGGAGACACACGCACTATCGCTACTCACCCAGCCTCTACCACTCACTCCAAGCTCACCGATGCCGAGCGCACTGCCGTAGGCATCACTCCAGGGCTCATTCGTATTTCAGTAGGATTGGAGAATATTCAGGATGTGGAGGAGGATGTGACGCAGGCAATTAGTAATTCTAAATGAGAAGAGCGATCCATTTATTTAGTCGCTTTTCCATATCTTTATAGAATCAAACGGCAAAAACTGTGATTTCAATTCAGGAATTAGAGAAGAGAGTAGAGCGGCTCCGAATGATAACCGAAGCTAAGTTGAGTTACCTAAGAGACCACGCAAGGCTGCT
>JAIENH010000091.1 GCA_019751475.1 Cyclobacteriaceae bacterium | reverse complement strand
GGAGCGCTCAGCCACCATGCGGGCTAATTCATTTGCTCCACCAATGGTTGACCCTTCGGCTACCACAATCAAACTTGATTTCTTATTGGCTTTGCCGCTTTGCTCCAGCAAGGCATAAAGTTCATCAAACGAAAGTTTCTCTTCTGGTATCACAACAGCTACGGCACCACCGGCAATCGCACTATTGATGGCGATGTAGCCAGAGTGCCGACCCATCACTTCAATGAAGAAGAGCCGGTTGTGTGAAAGTGCCGTATCGCGAATACGGTCAATGGCTTCTACAGCAGTATTGGTAGCCGTATCGTAGCCAATGGTATAGTCTGTTCCAGCAATGTCATTGTCAATGGTGCCAGGTATGCAAATGGACGGAATGCCGTACTCCTGATAAAGGATGTGCAATCCTGTGAAAGTACCATCACCACCAATTGCCACTAGCGAATCGATGCCATGCTTCTTCAGATTCTCTACAGCTTTGGCGCGCCCTTCTTTCGTGCGAAAAGCTTCACTACGTGCTGACTTTAAGATGGTTCCTCCACGCTGGATAATATTGCCGACCGAGCGGGGCCCGAGTTTGACGATTTCACCGTCAATCATGCCCTCATATCCACGGATGATACCAAAAACTTCTTTCAGGTAGTAGGTAGTGCCGCGCACGACAGCGCGTATCGCGGCATTCATGCCCGGAGCATCTCCACCCGAAGTGAAGACGCCAATCTTGGAAATTTTGTTGTTGCTCAAAATGTAAAACTGGCCAAAAATAGCGCAGAACTAAGGTATTTCAATGATTTATAAATGGCTTACTCTTTCAAACGTTTGAAATAGTTGATCAGGCCGTTGGTAGAGGAGTCATGGCTCGTAACAGGTGCCTGGTCACTAAGCTCAGGAAGAATTTTTTTGGCCAGCACCTTTCCTAATTCAACACCCCACTGGTCGAAGCTAAAGATGTTCCAGATTACGCCTTGCACAAAAATCTTGTGCTCGTACATGGCAATGAGGCTGCCCAACGTGCGGGGAGTAAGTTGCTTGAATAAGATTGAGTTGCTTGGTTTGTTTCCGTTAAAGACCCTGAAGGGAACATGAAATGAAATCTCTTCATCGCTCATGCCTTGCTTCTTTAGTTCTTCACGCACTTCTTCTTCGGTTTTGCCGGCCATGAGTGCTTCCGTCTGAGCGAAGAAATTAGACAACAATTTTTGATGATGATCTCCAATGGGATTATGGCTAACGGCAGGCGCCATAAAATCACAGGGGATTACTTTGGTTCCTTGATGAATGAGTTGGTAGAATGCATGCTGACCGTTGGTGCCGGGTTCGCCCCAAATGACTGGACCTGTTTGATACATTACAGGCTGTCCGTTTCGATCTACTGACTTTCCATTGCTTTCCATATTGCCTTGCTGAAAGTAAGCCGCAAACCGGTGAAGGTATTGATCATAGGGAAGAATGGCTTCGCTTTGAGCGTCAAAATAATTGTTGTACCAAACCCCAATCAAGGCCAGCACGACTGGAATGTTTTTTTTGAATGGTTCATTTTTAAAATGAGTGTCCATCGCGTGAGCGCCTTCCAGCAGTTGCACAAAGTTGTCGTAACCAAGGGTGCAGGCAATAGACAAGCCGATGGACGACCAGAGTGAATATCGGCCACCTACCCAATCCCAAAATACAAACATGTTCTCTGCATCAATGCCAAATGCCTTTACAGCTTTCTCGTTTGTTGATACTGCCACAAAGTGTTTGGCTACATCACCCTGGCCATTTGTCTTTTCTTGAAACCACTTCTTTGCTGACTCCGCGTTGGTCATGGTCTCCTGAGTAGTAAATGTTTTGGAGGCGATGATAAACAAGGTTGTCTCTGGGTTAAGACCTTTGACAGTCTCCGCGAGGTGGGTGCCATCAACATTTGAAACAAAATGCGGATGGATACTTTTGTGATAGGGCCGGAGTGCTTCTGTCACCATCAAGGGACCAAGGTCTGAGCCACCAATGCCGATGTTAACGATGTCCGTTATGGCCTTTCCGGAATAACCTTTCCAACTGCCTTCCAGCAGACGTGAAGAAAATGATTTTACCTGCTCCAATACTTTATTCACTTCCGGCATTACGTCATCACCCATAATTGTAATAGGTTGGTTGCTGCGGTTGCGCAGAGCCACATGAAGCACCGGCCTGTTTTCTGTTTGGTTGATGCGCTGACCACGAAACATGGATTCGATGGCATCTTTCAGTTGACATTCTTCTGCCAGTTCAACTAAATGTTTGAGTGTGTCTTCCGTGATGATGTTTTTAGAAAAATCAATCAGCACATCTTCAAACAATAAATGAAACTTTTTAAAACGATCAGGGTCTTCTTCAAAGAGTTGACGCATGTGAGCCGCCTGCATCTCCAGGTAATGAAGGTTAAGTCGCGCCCAGGCGCGGGTATCAAGTGGATTTACGGTTGGTAACATAGTAATGCTATTATTGACAAAAATAACAAAGCGATTGAATGACAAGCAGGTTATTTTTCCGCTCATCAAATTTTGTTTATGTAAATCTCACCATTGCATTCCTTTGTAGAATGTCGAAGTATGCCGGGACTTTTTTTGTGTGGGTGATGGTAGCGATCGCTCAGTTGGCCTACTCGATTCCCCCGAAAGACCGTCCTTCATTTACCATCGCCAGGGCCCAGGATGTGATCAAACTGGACGGAGTGGTAGATGAGAAATCTTGGGCATCAGCGGCTGTAGTTAGTGAGCTGATACAACAATTTCCTTACGACACCAGTGCTTCGAAAGTAAGAACAGAATTCAGGGCCACCTATGACGATAACTTCCTGTATTTCAGTGCTATGGCTTATGATAACAGGAAGGGCGGCTATGTAGTCTCATCGCTGCGAAGAGATTTTCGCGGTCCGGGTCTTGATGGTTTATCAATCATTTTGGATCCGTTTCAGGATGTAACCAATGCTTTCTTTTTCGGCCTTAGCCCAGCTGGGGTGCAGCGTGAAGGTTTGATCTCAAACGGCTACTTGCAATCAACTGACCTCGACTTGTCGTGGGACAATAAGTGGTACAGCGCGGTGAAAGTACATGATGGCTACTGGACGGCCGAGTGGGCCATTCCTTTTACAACGATTCGATTCAAAGCAGGCTCCACCCGCTGGAATGTGAAGCTTTATCGCCAGGACAGCAAAGAAAATGAGCGAGCTATATGGCCACGAACACCTCGCTTTTTCGAACCAGGAAATCTTAACTACACAGGCGAGATGCTGTGGGATCAACCACTTAAACATCCCGGCCCAAACATCTCGATTATTCCATACATGGCAGGTAATACATCCAAAGATTTTATTAAGGATACGCCATCCAAGTCGGGCACATCCTTTGGCGGTGACGCGAAAGTCGCTATTTCTTCCTCGCTTAATCTTGATCTTACCGCCAACCCTGATTTTTCACAAGTAGAAGTTGACCGCCAGGTGACTAATCTTGATAGGTTTGAAATCTTCTTTCCCGAACGAAGGCAATTTTTTTTGGAAAATGCAGATTTGTTTTCATCGTATGGTCATCCATTTGCAAGACCATTTTTTTCGCGAAGGATTGGGGTGGCCCGCGACCCGAACACAGGCTCAAATATTCAGAACAAAATTCTGTTTGGTGCCCGCCTCAGTGGTAACATTAATAAACAATATCGAATTGGAATTTTAAATATGCAGACCGGTGAAGTGCCCGAATCTTCGATACCTTCTTACAATTATACTGTTGCCACGGGACAAAGACGCCTGGGTACCAATTCCAACGTCCGTGCGTTTCTGGTCAATCGTCAGGAGTTTAAGAATGATTCGGGTGAAGTGCGCGTGGAAGGCTATAAGTTCAACCGCGTGGCGGGCGTTGACTACAACTATAGCTTTAAAAATAACAAGTACACGGGAAATATTTTTTTGCACAAACAATTCACTCCTGATAACCCTGGAAAAGACTTTGCTCATGGCTACAGCTTTCAGTACAACACGCAGGCGCTGAACCTCAATTGGTTTCACCAGATCATCGGGCAGAATTACAATCCTGCGGCTGGCTATGTACCGCGGAGAGGCTACAAGCGCATTTCGCCTTCAGGCGGATATACGTGGTATCCTAAAAATTCAAAGATTAACAGCCATGGGCCGGGCTTCGATATGTTTTACGTGTGGGACGATGTGTACGGTCGCACGGATTATCAGTTCACACCATCCTACCAAATGCGGTGGCAAAGCCAGGCTACTATGAACATTCAGCTTCAGCACACCTACACATTTTTATTTTTTGATTTTGACCCCACCAATTCACCGGCCGAAGAAAACGCAGTGAAACTTCCTTCATTAACTGATTACAAATACACGCTGGGGTCGATCAATTATCAATCCGATCCACGGAAGTATCTTACCTACACACTTGGTGGATTGTATGGTCAATACTTTAACGGCATGCGCACCAATGTGCAAGCCAGTGTCAATTACCGGTGGCAGCCGTATGGAGTATTTTCACTTGATATGAACTATAATCGCATAGCATTGCCGGAACCATACAAAACAGCCGACATTTATCTCATTGGCCCACGTATTGATCTCACATTGACGCGAACGGTTTTCTTCACATCGTTCTTTCAGTATAACAGTCAGTTTCGCAACATGAATATCAACACCCGTTTTCAATGGAGGTTTAAGCCGGTGTCTGATCTGTTCATTGTTTACACCGATAACTACTACTATTCGTTTGATCAGCCCGCGCAAAATTTTAACCCTAAGAACCGGGCGCTTGTGGTGAAGCTTACGTACTGGCTGAATTTATGATTCCTTATTCGAGAACAGATTGGATAATTCCAAATATTAATATTCTAGTAGATCATTCGCTTCCATCTGATTTCCTGATACGAACTTTTTTCCCCTCAACAATGAAAAGTTTGCCAGATAGATCATTTTCTGAAATGACCTTTACTAAAGTCAGGCAGAGCATTCGAATATAATCGAGGTTTATTTTTCTTCGAATTCTACAAACAATTATACCTTCAGTTTCATGCGCGGGATAACGGATTATATTAGCGAAATCCAAATCGAAAGTGACAAGAGCACGCTTTTCTTCCTGGCATATTTTATAGACAAGATCATCACCTGCCCCTGAAATATTTTGTAAATAAACTGATGAAGCGTCAATTAATTCATTTTGGAAAAGAGTGAGAAAGGCGGGAGGGAAATTTTCATCAAGCTTGATTTTTTTCATGCGGCCTTCTCATCTAACTCCACGTAGTTTTCACGACTCATGGCCGCGCCATAGGCAATGCAGGCCAGGATGTCTTCGCGGCTTAGCTGTGGGTAATTGACAAGCACTTGCTCGATAGAGTCTCCCCCGGCTAACAGATCTAAGATAAGGGACACCCAAATGCGATGTCCTTTGATACAAGGCTTGCCGAAGCAGACGTTTGGATCAACTGAAATACGGTGAAGCAGTGGGTTCATGTAGTCAAAGTTATCTTATTCTTTTAAATTTTACTATAAAATCAATGGCTAGACACAAACGATCCGATTGAATGAGAGACAGAAACAAATGGTTTGTATTCATTTGATCGGCTCGCAAAGAAACCTGACTCAAAAAACCGGGCGATTGGTGGTGAAACTTACCTACTGACTGAATTTATAAGACTCGTTTCTTCCACTGGTCGCTTGTGCTTCCATCGTTTGTGGCTCCACAACCAATATTCTGGCTGAGCAATGATGTCTTGTTCCAGAATCCGATTGACGCGCTCAGTAATCTCACCGTAACTCGTCTTGCTTGGCTCTTCGATTACATCGGTAAACTCAATGGTGTAGTGGCCTCGTTTCACTTTGTTAATACGTGCCGAGAGTACAGGAAAATCATATTCCTTCGCATACTTCTCCGTGCCAAAGAGCATCGCTGTTTCCTGGTTAAGGAAAGTGCTCCAGTAACTATTTTTAGCGATACCAGGTGATTGATCGATGCCAAAAATGATGGCTCGCAACGTAGCGTTTTCTTTTTTAAATTCTTCTTCAACAGACTTTGTTGAAATCATTTGCAATCTCATACTTGCTGCGGGAGTCTCTCATCTTTTTATCGAAGTAGAGGCTTGTGAGGGGCTTGTAGATGGCAACCGCTTTGTGTTTGATGTCTCCATCAATCGCCATCGCGAAGAGTTCCCAATTGTTGTAGTGGCCACCGGCCATGATTACGTTTTGTCCCCGTTCATAAAATCGGTCAATGAACTCAGGATTGATCACTTTCATGCGCTGGCTTACTTCCTTTTGTGAGATGGAAAAAACCTTCAAGCTCTCAACGATAAGATCGCAAAGGTGCTTGTAGAAGGCACACGTGATGGCTTGATGTTCTTCATTCGATTTATCCGGAAACGAATTGGCAATATTTCGAAGCACCACCTCTTTGCGGTAACCAATTGCCTTGAATAATATCAAGTACAACCCGTCAGAAAGATGATATAAGACCGGAAAAGGGAGGTAAGAAATAGGAAGGAGTA
>JAIENH010000480.1 GCA_019751475.1 Cyclobacteriaceae bacterium | reverse complement strand
ACGCACGTAGAATGGCTGTTAGTTGGCGTACTCGCTCAAGAATTTGATGCGCATCAAGCGCATTTCCTCCTCGCTGAAGTCGGAATTGTTGGGGTCGTTCATGGCATCTTCCAGACTGTCAGTCTCCGAGTTCAGGAAGTAGTCAAAAATTTGCTCCTGTTTGCTCTCATCCAACACATCATCGATGTAGTAGTCAAGGTTGAGTTTTGTACCAGAATAGCAAATATTTTCAATCTCGGTTAGAAGCTCTTCAAACGTGAGGCTTTTTGACTCCGCTATCTCCTCCAGATCCACCTTGCGGTCCACCTGCTGGATGATAAATATTTTTATCTTCGATTTATTAACAGACGACTTCACCACCACATCGGTTGCAGTTTCGATGTCGTTGTCATCTACATATTTTTGAATCAGTTCCAGAAATTCCTTTCCAAACTTATTCACCTTGCCCATGCCCACTCCGTTCACCGATGCCAGGTCTTCTTTATTGGTCGGATAGGTAGTGGCCATTTCCTCTAGCGAAGGATCTTGGAAGATCACATACGGAGGAAGGTTCTTGTGCTTGGCCACCTGCTTGCGCAGGTTCTTAAGCATTTCGAATAACTTCTCATCATATGACTTGGCATTGGCCGGTGCGCGCTCGGAGGAAACTTCTTCGTCTTCAATGGCAGTAGTGAAGTCATGGTCGCGCGCCAATTCGATGGCATGGGGCTTCACGAGAAACTTCTTGCCCTTTTCGGTAAGTTTCAGCACGCCAATGTTATCAATGTCTTTATCGAGGTATTGATAGATTAACGCCTGCCGCACAACTGACTTCCAGAAATCAGCTTCTTCATCACCACCCTTTCCATAAATAGCCAAATCAAAGTGGCCGTAGCTCTTCACATATTCGTCTTCAATACCGCGGATCACATTCACCAGGTGGTTGAGACCGAAGCGCTCATTCGTTTGCTTCACTGCTTGCAGTACGGTCTTCACGGCCTCCGTACCATCAAAACGCTCGCGAGGGTGTACACAGTTATCACAGGAACCGCAGTTGGCTTCTGTAAATTCTTCACCAAAGTAATGTAGCAGCTGCCTTCTGCGGCACACAGGAGACTCGGCATAAAATTCCATCTCCTGTAGTAGCACGCGCGCATTTTCTCTCTCTTGTACCGTCTTGTCTTTGTTAAATTTCTCGAGCTTGCTTAGATCGTTGTGACTGTAGAACATCAGACAGATACCTTCCAGGCCATCACGGCCTGAGCGACCTGTTTCCTGATAATATCCTTCAAGTGACTTGGGCACATCGTAGTGCACCACAAACCGCACGTCAGGTTTGTCAATACCCATACCAAACGCAATGGTGGCTACAATCACGTCCACCTCTTCATTTAGAAAATCATCCTGATTTTTTATTCGCACATCCGGGTCAAGGCCTGCATGATAGGGAGCTGCCTTGAATCCGTTTACGTTAAGCAGTTGCGCAATCTCCTCTACCTTCTTGCGACTCAAACAATAAATGATGCCAGATTTTCCCTTATGGTCTTTGAGGAAGCGGATGAGTTGCTTTTTGGTTTCTTTCTTCGGCCGTACTTCGTAGTACAAGTTCTTGCGATTGAACGAGGAGATGAAGACATCCGCTTCTTCCATCTGCAAGTTCTTCTGAATATCAAGCTGTACCTTGGGTGTGGCGGTAGCTGTAAGTGCTATGACTGGCATGTCACCCAACTGCGCGATCATGGTTTTGATCTTGCGATATTCGGGACGGAAGTCATGGCCCCATTCCGAAATACAGTGCGCCTCATCAATGGCCACAAACGATACGTTCACTTTCTGAAGGAAAGAAATGTTCTCCTCCTTGTTGAGTGACTCCGGTGCAACGTACAGCAACTTGACAGCGCCACTCACGCAGTCCTTTTTCAGTCGTGTGATTTCACCCTTGCTTAGGGTAGAGTTTAGAAAACGCGCATGAATGCCATACGCATTTAGCTGATCCACCTGGTTCTTCATCAAGGCAATCAACGGGCTGATGACGATGGCAAGACCATCTTTCACCATGGCCGGCAATTGGTAACAAAGCGATTTGCCCGCACCGGTAGGCATAATCACAAATGTGTTCTTCCCGCTGAGAATGTTCTTTATAACTATCTCCTGATTACCCCGAAAGGAGGAGTATCCAAAAAATTCTTTTAATTGTGCTTTAAGTGTGTCTTTTTCTTCGGCCACTATCATGGTTCCTGAGTCGATTAAATCCTTACATTTGCCTTCCGCAATCGATTAAGTTCGAATGGGCATTGAATGTAGTAATAATTATTCAATTCACCGTCAAAAATTAAACGAAATGCTGGGTCGAGTAGGGTGAACGGAAGGGGCCGAAGAATGTTATGTAAGGATTGAAAATGGACAAGAATTTGTACGTAGTGCTGATGGCGGGCGGTATCGGCACTCGTTTCTGGCCGTATAGCCGAAATGCCAAGCCCAAGCAGTTTCTGGATGTGTTGGGCACGGGCAAGACCCTCCTTCAATCCACCTACGATCGTTATGGCAGCCTCTGCCCCCGTGAGAATATACTAGTAGTGACGCACGAAGAGCATGCGGCCCTGGTGCGCGAACAAATACCCGGCATTCACGATGACCAGATTGTGGCAGAACCGATGCGGAAAAATACCGCACCTTGCATCGTTTACGCAGCTAATCGCATCTTTTTAAAAGATCCGCAGGCCGTGATGGTAGTAAGCCCGTCAGACCATCTCATCCTCAACGAAAAAGAATTTTTACAGACCACGCAAAAGGCGATAGACCAGGCCAAGTCGCAAGACAAGCTAATTACGCTCGGCATCAAACCCACACGACCCGAAACGGGCTACGGTTATATTCAATTCCTGGAAAGCAAATCGCACCTGAAGAAGGTGAAGACCTTTACGGAAAAGCCAGCTCTCGCCTTGGCAAAAACATTTTTAGAGAGTGGTGACTTTGTGTGGAATTCGGGTGTATTTATCTGGGGTGTAAATGCGATACTAGAAGCATTTAAGCGTTACCTCCCTGAAATGTCGGAGGCGTTTGAAGAAATCAGGCCCAAATTATTTTCACCAGAAGAAAAGCCATTGGTGATGCAAATCTATTCGCAGACCAAAAATATCTCCATCGACTACGGCATCATGGAAAAAGCTGACAACGTGTATGTATCGTTGGGTAATTTCAGTTGGTCTGACTTGGGCTCATGGGCATCGCTGCACGAGGCCTCTCCCCGTGATGAGAACAACAACGTGGTAAATGCTGATGCGTTAGTGTACGATACGCGCAACTCTGTAATAAAAGGCCCGAAAGACAAACTGGTCGTAGTGCAGGGACTCAATGGATTTTTAGTAGGCGTATTCGAAAATGTGGTGATCATCTGTGAGAAAGACAAAGAAGAAATGTTTCGCAGATATGTAAACGACTTGAAGGCCAAGCAAAACGGCAACGAATACCTTTAGTGGCATCTCTAAAAACCTCGTGAATAGTGAAACGTCATTCCGGCCTTTGAGCCGGAATCTTGATTTAACCATTGCACAAGTGGATACCGGAACAAGTCCGGTATGACTGCAAAGGTTTTTAGAGATGCCCTTAAGAAGTTTATTTGAAGTCCTTCTGCCGCACTACTTCATAAATCGCCACCGCAGCCGCTACTGACACATTAAGCGATTCGATTTTTCCCTTCATGGGGATTCGCACCAGTGAATCTACTTCCTTCAGCAAAGCCGGGGCAATGCCATCTTCTTCTGATCCTAGCAGCAGTGCAGTTGGAATAGAGAGGTCAACCTGGTACAGTGGCTTTTCGGCTTTTTCCGTACAAGCCACAACTTGTATTCCATTTTCCTGAAGATCTTTTATTGTCTGCTTCAATGACTTCACACGGCATACGGGGAGATGATGCAGCGCCCCCGCAGATGTTTTCACTGCATCGCTGGTGATGGGCGCATTTCCTTTTTCTTCAATCACAAGTGCATCCAGCCCGGCACACTCGCACGTACGAGCCACTGCACCAAAATTTCTTACATCGGTGATGCGATCGAGCAATAGAAAGAACGGTATCCTGCCTTCGGCATAGGCTTTGTCAATCAGGCTTTGCAATGAAGCGTATTGAATGGCCGATAAAAATCCTACCACCCCTTGGTGGTTTTTAGACGTAAGTCGGCTAATCTTCTCGATGGGTACCCAACTAAAAGGCACATCATTTTCTTTGAGTGTGCCGACCAACTCTTTCATCAAGTCATTGTTCAGGCCGGCTTGCAGAAATATCTTTTCGATTTGGCGGCCTGCCCGCACAGCCTCTATGACTGCACGCGTGCCGTAGATCAGTTCGGTCTTTTCCATCGTTTACTTAGTTGGGTAGGGTTCGTACGGCACAAAGACACGAATAAATTGCCGCCTGACAAAGTTAGGATTGATCTTCCCGTGGTCAGAATATTACCAGACAAACTTTGATAGTTGCTTCAAAGTTTTACTTCAATCTGGGTTTACTCCGACCTAAAACGAGTGCAAACTTCTTACAAAAACAGCTAAATTGACTGAAAAACGTATCTTTGGACAAAGGATAAAATGGCTTACGAATCTGTTGACAAACTACAAAGAGTATTAGCAGACGAGGTTTTCAATCATGCAAAAGACCCCAAAAAGGCTGCTGGACGAGCATTGGGGACACTTGTTGAAATCATAACTTACTATCTTTTAAAAACTTGGGGGCTTAATAATCAAATTTCCATTGAACGTGGATTAGAGGAATACGGCAACCCAGATATTACTCACAATGTTGAATATTCACTTCATCCAATAATCCGCAACTCAATAATAAATGTTGGCAAGACGGACAAATCAATCACTGCAAATACAATTCTCAAAACACTTGAAGCCGTCAAGTTTGATCTGACTGGACTTGAAAGAAAATCTAATCAACTTTTGAGCAATGGCATTTTACGAAATGCTTGCACCATCGCAACATCCGAAAATTCATTTTTACTCACTAGTATCAAGGCAGACCATGGCAAAACATTCGACTTGCACATTTACGAACAGAGTAAAAAACCGTATGCGATTTTCGAATGCAAGCGAGTTGGAGTTGAGGAAGGAATGACCAAAGGTCCTCAGACCATTGAAAAAGCTAAGCAAGGAGCTTATGTAGCCAGAGCAGCATCATCTCTTCAAAAAATCAGGACTGAAAAAGGTGAATTACACGGCATCATCTACAGAAGCAACGGCACTTATGTTATCAAGCCATTTGTGGACTTGATGGAAGAAATAATCTATTCCAATGACAAAGAACTGTTAAGGCGATTTATTTTGACAGTTGGTGTTGTTAGCAATCACGGTAACTGGTTCACCTCCGAAAATCCAAACAAAGAACTCAAAGTCTTAGCTCAGTCGTACGACTGGCTTGTTTTCCTTACTGACAAGGGACTTTCTGAATTTATTGACCAACTACTGCTCAATCCTAAGAAAGAGCAGAAACTTATAAGAGAAACTTTCCTTACAAGTTACACCAAGGGGAAGAAGAAGAACCAATTCACCAAAGTTCAAATGAACTTGGAAGCTGATAGAATTCTGCTTGAATATTTCAGCACTAATTTAAAAACGGTTGAAAGTTGGTTCAATATTATTTCACCGAAAAAGAAAAAGCTTTCTACACTCAAAGATGAATTGAAAGAACTAAAAAATAAAAATTGGAAGACCATTTTAAAATGAGTGCAGGAAGATCTATAAACACATTGAGCCAAAGTTGGGGGACGCCACAGAAGTATGTGAAAGCAGTAAAAGAAGTTTTTGGTGGACATATCGACCTTGACCCTTGCTCCAATGAGTTCTCGGTTGTTCATGCACGGACGGAGTATCATTTGCCAAAACATGACGGACTGAAGGATAGTTGGAACTTTCCGACCATCTACGTAAATCCACCATACGGCATTGACAAAGAGCGAGGGACAACAATCAAAAATTGGCTAGCGCGATGTGCCTACTCATACGAGGAGTATGGTTCCCAGGTACTGGCACTTGTGCCCATCGCAGCCAATACATCTCATTGGAAAAAATATGTTTTCACCAAAGCGAAGTCAATTTGTTTTCTCTACGACACTAGACTACGTTTTTTAGAGAACGGACAAGACTCAGGAAAGGGCGCACCAATGGCTTGTGCTATGATTTACTGGGGGGATAACCCGAATAAATTTTATGAAGTGTTTATTGAACACGGGGCAGTTGTGGACATTTCAAATCTAATCGGAGAACAAATAGGGGTAGACAGAAGAAATTTGAAACTGTTTCACTAACCAAATCTATGCAATGGTTCTTAACAAGACTTTCTGCGCAACCAATAACTGATTTTAAAACCTGCTCTTCCGCCACAAATCAATCGTGAGGTACCAGTCTTCGGTGTATTGCTTATCACGCACCAGCACAGAGTGGTCGGGGTGATAGACGCTGCCGGCCTTCGTGAAGTAGAAT
>JAIENH010000415.1 GCA_019751475.1 Cyclobacteriaceae bacterium | reverse complement strand
CAATCGCCTTTAAGATATTGCACAGAACAAGACCACACCCGGCATGTAGCATTAGGCTCACCATGAGATAAAGCCAGAAATTTTTTCCAAAAAGAAAAAATTCAGCGAAAATGAAGTATTGAAAAAGAGGCTTAATGTCAGATCCGATATGGTTATGGAACAGGGAGTAGTGCCCGGATTCATACAAAAGGAGGTAGGCCCAGTCATCTCTCCAGAAAAAGCCTGAAGTCGTGAACCATCCAAGCAATGAAAATCCGAATAAAAGAATATAGGTTACCTCCTTGCCTTTGAAAGTAGCCGAGAGGTAGCGCGTATCTAATTTCATTGCTTTTCAAATTTATCCATCAGGCTCGCCAGCGATGTTGACTGAGAAGTAGATTCCGCTCGTTTAATATGGCTACTTTGCAGCATGACATCTTTTAGGTGAATTTGAGTTAAATATCTTTATTTGAAGAATATAGTAAAAAGATATTTTCAAATCATTAGCTAACTTTGACCATAATACATTCCTTGATGGACTATCAATAATGACCGACAGCGAAGAATATGTTATCGAACCTGCCAATGGCGGGTTATTGAATCTAAAAGAGATAGTTCAATACCATGAACTTCTCTACTTTTTTTCATTGCGGGATATAATGGTTAAATACAAGCAAACAGTATTGGGAGTGTTGTGGGCCGTATTGCAACCCCTTTTGTTGATGCTCATCTTCACCATGTTTGTTGGTCGCTCACTAAGATTTTCATCTGGTGACATTAGTTATCCTGTATTTGCTTTTTCCGGGCTTATTCTTTGGCTAGCGTTTTCCTCGGGAATTATCAATGCGGGTAATAGTATGATTCAAAATTCGCAGATAATTAAGAAAGTATATTTTCCGAGGCTTATTATTCCTATGTCAGCCATTATCGTTTCTATAATTGATTTCTTAGTAGCATTTGTAGTATTTATTGCCCTATTGATTTTTTACCAACAGAACGTTGGCTGGTCAGCTATTTTATACTGGCCCTTGGCACTTTTACTGACCATTGTTGCCTCTCTCGGGCTTGGATGCCTGCTGGCTGCTTTAAATATTAAATACCGAGATTTCCGTTACGCAATACCTTTCGGTATACAAGCTTTGTTGTTTTTATCCCCGGTTATTTACCCGGTTTCTATTTTAGAATCAGATTGGATGCAATACGTCTTAGCTGTAAATCCGATGTACGCTGCCATCATACTTTTTCGGTTACCTCTTACCACTGTACAGCCGTCTCTTCCTCTGGTGTATGTAAGCATAACTTCCGGTTTACTATTATTGATTGCCGGACTTACTTATTTCAAGCGCACGGAGACGTACTTTGCTGACCTCGCATAATTAATGAAGCCAATATTAGAAATACGAAGCATTTCGAAAAAATTCAAAATCAATCAGGGGGCCAGTCCGTATTTAAGTTTGCGAGATCGATTATCTGATCTCCTGACAATTGGGTCAGCACGCAAGGAAGATTTTTGGGCACTCAAAAATGTAGATTTTGATGTGAATCCAGGTGATTCAATTGGGATCATAGGTAAAAATGGAGCCGGTAAGTCTACTTTGTTAAAAATACTTTCCAAAATCACACCACCAACCGAAGGACGAATAGTATCCAGAGGGCGAATTGCAAGCCTATTGGAAGTGGGTACAGGTTTTCACCCTGAGTTAACTGGCCGTGAGAATGTTTATCTCAATGGCTCCATTTTGGGAATGAAGCGAAAAGAAATTAATCATCGATTTGACGAGATTATTGATTTTGCCGGTACAGAAAAATTCTTAGACACCCCACTGAAGCATTACTCTAGTGGCATGCAGCTTCGCCTGGCGTTTGCCGTAGCAGCTTTTTTGGAACCTGAGATACTTGTCATTGATGAAGTGCTGGCCGTGGGGGATGCTGAATTTCAAAAGAAGTGCCTTGGAAAAATGGAGGATGTAAGTAAGAGCGGACGGACTATTTTGTTTGTTAGCCACAGTATGACGGCCATTCAATCTTTGTGTAATAAGACGGTATTCATTGATAAAGGAGTGTCCACGGGTATTTTATCTGTAGCGGATGGAGTTCATCGGTATCTTATGGGTAATATTCTCACCAAGAGCGGAGAGGAAAGATTCGAAACGACACCTGGAGTTTCCAGGGCAGCACAGATACTGGAAGCCAGGCTACTGGATAACAATGGTCGTGTATCAAATCAATTGCTGACATGTGATGACACCTTTGTTGAAATAGTGTGGGAGAACACGAAAGGAGTAAAGATTACACCAAGCATTGAATTAGTAAACTATGATGGAGTGAAAATTTTTTGGTCGGGTGATACAGCATCTGATTGGGATGGGGCCGGAAAAATGGACAAGGGAAAATACCGAAGTAGGGTTTGTTTGCCCGCTAACTTTTTAAAAGCCGGTGAGTACTCTCTTATTTTAGGATTATATACTCAGAGCCCGTACGAGTACCATCACATTATTCTGAACACCCTTCATTTTTCATTAACAGACCCGATGGACAGACGAAGCCTCGCCAGGGGTGAAATGACATCACAATTTGAAAAGTTTATCTTGCTGCCCTTATTAAACTGGAATAATCAGAAGATTGAGTAATGCTGTCCCTCTTTCACACGTATGTTGATCCAACTGCTGAAGCAAAGGTGAGCTCCGTGCTTCGTTCGACCTATCTAAGCGAGGGTGAAGTAACGAAGGAATTTGAGATTGAACTTGAAAGACTCCTGGGTTTGAGAAACTGTGTTGCATTAAATTCTGGTACCTCCGCGCTTCATTTGGCATTAACTCTTGCAGACGTTCACCAAGGCGATGAAGTAATTTTGCCAGCCCAGACATTCGTGGCATCTGGGCTTACTATTCTCCAGCAAGGTGCAATTCCCGTTTTTGCAGATATAGATTATGAAAGTGGGAATATCTCAACAGAATCTATCAAGAAAAAGATCTCAAAAAGAACGAAAGCCATTATGCCAGTTCACTGGGGAGGATACCCATGTGATTTGGAAAAAATAGGACAATTGGCTCAGGAAAACAATCTTATTGTTATAGAAGATGCGGCACATGCTCTTGGGGCCACGTATAAAAATATTCCCATTGGGGCCATCTCCGATTTTACTTGCTTTTCTTTTCAGGCTATCAAGCATGTGACAACCGGTGATGGCGGAGCACTCTGTGTCAATAATAAAAGCGCTTATGAAAAAGCGATATCCAGGCGATGGTTTGGGATCAATCGAGCGAAAGCCCCCGTCAATGAATTAGGTGAACGTAGTTACAATATTCAAGAACTTGGGTATAAATATCATATGAGTAACTATGCCGCAGCTTTGGGGAAGGCGAACTTAACAAGCTTCCCTGAGCGTTTGCAAAAACGACTGTCTGTAGCCACCTACTACACCAAACAGTTAAGCGGTGTAACGGGAATTAATCTTTTTAAGTATGAACCTGATCGGCAGAGTGCCTATTGGCTTTTTGGTTTTCATGTTGAAAATAGGTTGAATTTTGTCAAGGCTTTGAAGGATAGGAATGTCATGGCTTCTGTAGTACATCAGCGCATAGACAGAAATGATGTTTTTGGTGGATTGAGGGCTGATCTTGCAGGGCAGACCCAATTTGATAAAACCCAAATCAATATACCGATTCATGATGGCATTGACCAGGAAAAAGCTGAGTATATTGTAAGTGCTATTAAGCTGGGATGGTAGAAATAAAATTATTGAGATGAATGTTATTTTACTGGGAGCTGGAGGATTTGTAGGTAGCAATGTGAGGCTATACCTGGAAAAGAAAGGGATTCATATTCTGTGTTCTACAGGAAAGCAAGATTTTGATTTGAGGAATATTTCTGAAGCAAAACGTTTGTTTGAAAAAACAAACCCGGATGTTATCATCAACTGTTCAGCGCATGTTGGCAGTTTGCATTATGTTACAGAAAATGCGGCAACTGTAGTATTGGATAATACCCGCATGATTGTGAATATGTATGAAGCGGCTGCTCAAGTCAACCCTTCTGTTGTCATAATCAATCCGATAGCTAATTGTGCTTATCCAGCGAAAGCTGACACCTATAAAGAAGACCAATGGTGGGATGGTCACCTCCATCGCTCCGTGCTTTCTTATGGTTCTACCAGGCGATTGCTGTGGTCAGTGGGAGAGAGTTTTGAGATGCAATATGGTATAAGGAGTTTATACTTGCTTGTGCCAAATATGTATGGGCCATTTGATTCTACCGACCCAAATAAGGCCCATGCGCTCACTGCTTTGATATCAAAATTTGTTAAAGCAGACAAACTGGGAAACCGTGAAATAAAAATCTGGGGAACGGGTGTGGCAATTCGTGAATGGCTGTACGCTGAAGATTTTGCAAAATGCATTGGTCTGATATTAAGTGACCTTAATCGGGTTGGGCTTTCCGAACCTGTTAATATTGCTCAAAACTTTGGCTTAAGCGTCAAGGAACTCGTGCACATTATTAATGGTCATTTTGAGAATAAGTTTTCCATCTCCTGGGACAGCTCGATGCCTGACGGTGCACCCAAAAAGGTGATGGACGATATTCGTTTCAAGAAAGTATTTCCTGGGTTTGAGTTTACACCTCTTGAGCAAGGTATTGTAAATACAATTCAATACTATAAATCAATCTATCCATACTAATGACCCTTCAATCAAAACAATATGACTACAGCCTGCTGAAACGATGTGGCGATGATGTTTTCATCAGTGCAAATGTGGAAATCAGAAGACCGCACTTAGTTATAGTGGGCAGCCACGTTGCTATTGACTCGGGCTTGTACCTGACCACTCAGGCCACTATCGGTGACTATACCCATTTAGGCCCTTACATTTCAGTAATTGGGGGCGAGAAGAGTAATTTGGTTGTTGAACATTTCGCGACAATTGCTGTCGGGACTAGGATTATTGCTGGATCTGATCAGTTCAGCGGAGAAGGATTCACGAGTGTGACTGTACCCAGCCAATATAGAGACAAGGTTGAGTACTCTACGATACATATCAAGCGGTTTGTAGGTGTGGGAACAAATGTCGTGTTGATGCCCGGAGTACAGCTTGCCGAAGGCTGTGTGATCGGTGCCTGTTCACTTGTTACAAAGAACACAGAACCTTGGACGATTTACACTGGAATACCGGCTAAGCCAGTTAAAATGAGGAAAAAGGAGAAGATGCTTGCCTATGCCAAAGAGCTTGGGTATTGACTAATTAGTGAAATGAGCGCGCCAATCAATCTTTCCTTTGTACTAACAACTTTTAACAAGCTGCCTTATCTGCGAGTGACATTACCTTTGTTAATAGCAGCCTGCCGTCCTGATGAAGAAATAGTGGTCGTGGACGGAGGTTCAACTGATGGAACACGGGAATTCTTACAGTCACTTTTTGACAATGGCAAGATTCATCAATTTGTCTCAGAGAAAGATTTTGGCGAGGCGCATGGCACCAATAAGGCAATTTTTCTGGCGCGTGGTGAGTTAATTAAAATTATTACCGATGATGACGTTTTTGATTTTAATGAGATAAATCGTTGCAAGGACTTCATGCTTCGCAATCCTTCAATGGATGTGCTAGGATTTGATGGGTTTGGATTTAACATGTCATTGAGGGAATCAGGATTTACAAATACAAAATTTATTTCTGGTTTCCGCGAATGGCAAAAATCAGCAAAGCCTTTTTTGTTCTGTGGGCTGAGTTTGCTTATCAGGAAAAGTTCACTTTCTTATCTTGGCTTGTTAAATCCTTTGTTCATGATTGTAGATATGGAGTATTCAATGAGAATCTCGTCATTAAAATCAAACATTGCTTTTTATACGGGCTTGGCTTTTGTCAATATTGTTGGCCCGGCCAGTAATTCGGTAAGATTTAATCAGAAAATTGAACAAGAGAGGAAACGTGTCAATAAAATGTACAATAATAGGGTATCCATCAAGAAGAGTTTGAACGTTCATTTTCCTTTCGGAAAGATTCGAAGATTAATTTCAAGGACATCAAGCGCAACAACTACAACCCTTGATGACTATGCCTCAGTTGTTTCCAAGAGTGTAAGTATAATGAAGGAATTCAACGATTCTCACAAAGGAGAATTTTTGACTAACCTAAGGTGATCTACGTTACTAAACTATATCGCTTTTTTGTTCGATGGAGTGAGTCTATACGATCATTTTTTCTCATTCTACATTATCGATTGATGTATCCTTCTTTAAAGATTGATTTGGCCACTCATCTTTCGAAAAGAGTGGAAATAATTGTTGTAGATGGTGCAAAGTGCACGATTACAAACACGTATTTTGCAAAGGGCGCATATATCAAAGTAATGGAAGGTGCTACCCTTGTGATAAAAGATAGTTATGTTGGAAAAAGCTCGTTAATAGTAGCGCACCATAGCATTGAGATTTCCGAATACTGTTCAATAGGAGAAATGGTAGT
>JAIENH010000015.1 GCA_019751475.1 Cyclobacteriaceae bacterium | reverse complement strand
CAAAAAAAGACACCATCATAGAAAGCAATATCGGGCGATCGTTGCACAAAATACCAGGCGAATCGGCCATCAGCTACGTGCACAAGGCCACCGACCAGGAATGGTTTATCAAGAAACTTGCTACTCAAACATTGAAGACATCGGTGATCACGGCCACCATTCCCGGCAAGGAGGATTTGTGCTGGCTGCCGGATGGTAAAATCGTGATGAGCGATGGCGTAAAACTTTTTTACGCTGTGCCTGGCCAGGGCCCAGCGTGGACTGAGATCAGTGTTGCCGGAGATGCAAAACTAAAGGGCGTGACGCGCCTTGCCGTAAGCGGAGATGGCAAAAAGCTGGCAGTGGTAGTGAGCGAAGAGTAACTACTTCGGCTCGCAGAAAGAGCCTCGCGCAATAAAAAGTTTTTTGAGATCAAACTCCAGGTATTCCTTCTGGATGGCGGGTTCGCTGTCAATTAATTCTTTTTGAAGATCTCCCTTCATGATGAGAATGTTGCCTTCATCCCGGCCGAGGCTGCCTTCCGCAACGACATTTCCCGTAGCCACAATTTTTTTGATGTACGCATCATGCTCCTGGAGTTCCGCAGGTAGCTGCGCTACCGTGTACTTGGTCATGTTAATACCATAGCGAATGAAATGATATTCGGTCATTTCATAAGGCTCTTGCACAGCACACACTGAGCTGGTGCGTGGCTGGTAAGGAAAAATCTCTACGTCCCATCGTTTTGCCTGTACACCAGGGTCTGTGCTCAGCCACTCTTCCACTTCCGATTTTGACTGCGAGCGAAAAATGAAAATTCCACCCCCGCCATCAAACGGGCCGGCCGCAATCAACTTTCCTTCTTTGGCCAACCTGTTGATGTTGGCCATGTGGCCCTCCATCAATTTGTCCACCTGTTCTTTCGGCAGTTCGGCTTTGTCCGTTTTCTTGTTAAGAAAAACAAACATGAATGGTTGAGAGACAACTGGAAATGAAATCAGAAAAACAAGAAGACTGAGTATGATCCTGTTCATAACGTTGAAATTTATAACAATTGGCATCTCTAAAAACCCCATAAATAGTGAGAAGTCATTCCGGCCTTTGTGCCGGAATCTGATTTCACTATTCACAAACGGATACCGGAACAAGTCCGGTATGACTGCAAGGGTTTTTAGAGATGCCTCAAATTAAAGCATTCAATAGCTTTTCAAAATCCTTTGCTGTGTTGTACACGTTAGGCGCCACGCGCATGGAGTCTCCCCGGAAGGAAACGGCTATTTTTTTCTTCTTTACTTTTTCACGAATCACATCCATCGTAGTGCCTTTCGGGAATCGCACTCCCAACAGGTGATGACCGCGAAAATTTTCATCCTCTATCCAGTAGTCGTTTTCACGCAGCGTATCAATAGCCCGTGCCGAAATGCTGCGACAATATGCTTGTATATTTTCCGGCTTCCATTGATTGATCTGCTTCAAGGCGGCCAGCATCATGGGCACCAAAATAAAATTGCTTCTCTCGCCAACATCGTAGCGCAAGGCGCCCGGCTGATAGTCGGTTTGATAATTGACCAGGCCTGTAAAGTCTTCACTGTTTTTACGGCTGATCCAGTTTTCTTCTAACGGCACACCGTTATTAAAATATTCACCAAAGTAAGCCAAGGCCATGCCGTAGGGTCCCATCAGCCATTTATATCCACCGCACACTAGCGCGTCCGGTTGAATCTTTTGAACATCAAAAGGCAAAGCGCCAACAGACTGCGTGCCGTCAATTACCAGGAGGGCGTTTACTTCACGCGTGCGCTTTCTGATGGCCTCCAGGTTGAAGCGAGTACCATCGGCCCAATGCACATGGCCGAGCGCCACCAGTTTTGTTTTTGAATCAATGGCATTCAACAGACGCTCATTCCATTGTTTTCCCCGTCCTTCCGGATAGGCCGGAGGCGCCACGGCTTCCACGGTAGCACGTGTGTCAATCGATAGGCGTTGCCATGGATAATAATTGCTGGGAAACTGCTCTGACGCGACAACGATTTTATCACCGGCCGAGAGCCGCACATTTTTGGCCACCGTGGCCAAACCATACGAAGCAGATGCCGCTACTGCAATGCGATTGGCATCGGGCACATTGATCAACTTGGCAAATTCTGCCCGGAGTAAATTTACATTCGTAAAAAAATCAGTTGGCGTAACGGAGTATGGATCTCGCTTTTGGCGAATGCCATTGATGCCGGCACGCTCCACCGACTTGAGCAAAGGCGACATGTAGGCGCAGTTGAGGTAGGTGGTGCCAGTTGGTAGAGAAAATTTGGCGCGTTGATTTTGCATGGGCTAATAGTTCGTGTGCGAAAGTCCTAATGAATCGCGCAAGTAGAGAAATTCATTTTTGTTTTTCGTCCAGTAGTCGAGCCGCAAGGTCTTGTCAAGCACGGCTGTAGTTTGCTGTCGCTCGCCCCGCTCGGTAAACGCCTCTTCCCAGCCAAGCACCTTGTGAGGAAATTGTTTTTCATAGTGAATGATGAGGGTTCGTTCTTGATTGGGCCATTCTACAGAATAATTGATTACCTCACCCTGTTCAGTTTTGCTGATGTTGACCGACTGCGGTTGAAGATTTGTGTGCTTGAGTCGTGTGAAGAATAGGCCGGGAATGAGTTCCACGGCTCCGGTCGGTAAGTTGCCCGGCCCAAGCCGAATGGTATTCCACAGTTCATCCTCCAGCCAGGTGGTCTTCACGGAGAATTTTTCTTCGCCTTCTTTTTCAAAATACGAGTGCCCTGTGACTGAGTAGTTTCTTCCGGCATAATCCATCTGTGAAAAAACGTGCCCGCACCACTCTTGTGCGCTCATCGATGCCTTCAGCGAATGTTGCTGCTCTCTACGCTCTATTGGCGTGAAGACTGACAGCATCATTGAATACGGATAAATACCCGTCATGAAGTTTTTGGTAAAATTCATTTTGAGCACACTCACTTTGTCATCTCCGGCCGTGGCCGGCTCGTCCAGCTTCACATGCTTTTTCTTTGAAAAATCTTCTGTCACAAAAATCAGCACAGCATTGCCGTTCCGTGTTTCGCCATAGCGCGATTGCACCAGGTTGTAGGCATTAATTTCGGCCACACCACTGTACCAATATTTTTTAAATTCTTCCGATTCGGAAAGTTTGTCAGCAATAGCTTCTACCTTAGGGGAAGATTGCGAACAGCCAAGCAGTACAATCATCATCAGTGCTTGGGCCATACGACTCACAGAAATAACATTTTGAACATCCGCAGGCAACATCCATATCGTAGATTTCATTCGCTTGTATTGTTTATCAGGTAGCTAAAAAAACGGGCTATTTCGCACATCAAGTATAGATGGAAAAAAGGTTACTTACCATGCCGGGGAAAGATTCATAGGGACAAATTTGGACGATTATGAGGGTCAAAGCTGAAATTTTTAAGGGAATTGAGTTTGTGCGTATTTCTTCTCTTCCTAACGATCAAAAAGAAAAAATCTGGCAATCCTTTCAGCACGATAAAATCATAAAAATTGTGAAAGACAATGCGTTGCTAAACGACTGCATTCTCTATCACGATTATGTCAATTGGGCCGATCAGCAGCGCAGCGTGCCCACTTCTGCGCCAGCACCCGAACCCACTAATCCTGCTCCCGTACTCTTCGGTAAATTGGCGTACAAATAGTTCACCCCCAAAAGCCCTCAGGCACAATCTCCAGTACGTGACCTTCTGGGTCTTCAAAATAAAATGACCTGACGCCACCTTCCCAGGTCACCTCATCCGTAATTACAATTCCTTTGGCTGTAATCTCAGCTTTATGCTGATCGTATTCTTCGGCCTTCACCTCGAAGGCAAAGTGGTATTTGCCTTGTCCAAAATGAGCAGGCGGGTTCTTTTTGGTCTTAGAGTCTTCCGGATTGAAACACAATAAAACAGACTGGCCTGCCTTGAAAAAGATATGCTTTCCGGCTGCCTCGCCAAGGATGGGCAAATCCAAAAGTTCATGGTAGAAATGCCTGGCCTTATTCAAATCATGAAAGTACAGGCACGTTTCTTTGACTTGTAGGATGTTCATGGCAGTAAAGCAACTGTTTTTCTGGAAAAAGGAAATGGAAAAATTATCGTTTCCTGCCTTAGTTTATTGACTATTAGCCCGTTAGAAAGATTGTAAAATCGGAGACGCCCGGAAGATATCCACAAAGAACTGATTCACGAAAGTGCTTGTAACTAATTGATTTTCAAATTAGTATATAGTAACAGTCTGGTAATGTTGACAAAAGTCATATTTTGTGGAATACTTTCTCCCCCAATTTTAGGAGATTTATAAGTGCCTGAATTTTAGCACTTTTGCTCCTCGATTTTTTGGCACCAAACCCTGGCTCACTTTTAACGTTTCGTCTTCGCATGCATAAAATCATCACCCTTACGCTGCTGGCTTTGGCGGGCTTTCTGACACCAGCCGCTGGCCAGGACTTGGTCAGGCTCCAAAAACTTCAGCAAATCATTCAAAACGAGAAGGAAAAGGTGCAGGTGATAAATTTCTGGGCCACCTGGTGCGCGCCCTGCGTGAAAGAACTGCCGCTGCTGGAAAAGCTAAAAGCCGACCAACCGGGCATTGCCGTGCGACTGATTAGCATGGACATGGATCTTGATCCTGATCCCGAAAAGGTGCGAAGATTTGCCGCCAGGAAAAAAATACAATCGCAGGTATTGATTTTGGATGAACGCAACCCCAACCAGTGGATCGACCAGATTGCCAAGGAGTGGTCAGGTGCACTGCCTGCCACGCTGGTGATAAACAATAAAACCGGAAAACGTAAGTTTGTAGAGAAAGAACTTCACGAAGGCGACCTGGAAAAACTGATCGCTGCCGTGCAATAATTTTTTAATCAAATCGCTAACCATACAAATACTATGAAACGCTTGATGTTCTCTTTCGCTGTTTTCGTGGCTCTCGCATCCTGGGCTCCTGTTAAAAATGGCTATGAAGTAGGCGACACCGCGGCTGATTTTAAGCTGAAGAATGTGGACGGTAAAATGGTTTCTCTTTCTGATTGGAAAGACGCCAAAGGTTTTATTGTAATTTTTGATTGCAATACGTGCCCCTATTCTAAAGCTTATAATGAGCGGATCATCGCGCTCAATTCCAAGTATGCTTCCAATGGGTTCCCTGTGGTAGCCATCAATTCCAATGACGCTTCGGCTTCGTCTGGCGATTCGTTTGAAAAGATGATTGATTACGCTAAAAAAAAGGGCTACACCTTTCCTTACCTGGTAGATGAAAGCCAATCGGTAGCAAGAGCCTTTGGGGCAACCAACACTCCTCATGTGTTCGTATTAAATCGCGTTGGCGCGGAATTGAAAGTAGCCTACATCGGCACCATTGACGACAGCCCCCGCGATGCATCTGGAGTTTCCAAGCGGTATGTGGAAGAAGCTGTTGATGCCCTCTTGGCTGGCAAGCCCGTGGCACAAACAAAGACTAAGGCCATCGGCTGCGGCATTAAATGGAAAAATTCGTAAGAAGGATTTAGTAGAAGATACCAATCGGCTTTAACCTACAACTCATGACGATTAAACTCTTAACGATCAGATTCAAGACGAGAATTCTTGTTCTTTCAACAACTGTTTTATTGGCTTTTGGTTGCGCCAAAATTCAGGTTTACGATACATCTGCGACTAATTCCGAATTGAATAATAGTTTTTGGGTTTTCGAAAGCGACACAGTTATGATCACCTACGAGTTCTGGGCAAACAAGGGTGTCATGTCTTTTTCTGTTTACAACAAGGCCAACAAACCAATATATATCGATTGGAAGAACTCTTCTTTTATCCATGATTATAATAAAATGAATTACTGGGTTGACGAGGAATTTTCAACTCTCCAGAGCTTCTATGGAGGATATTACTATAAAGGCCCACTGCTTAAACCGGGATACGCAGTAACAGCGGGTACGCAAACATCATCTTCGAAGACTGTAAAGCCAGAACGGGTGACTTTCATACCCCCGAAGTCATACTATTATAGAACACAGTTTTACTTAGTTCCAAATAATTACTTTCCGATAAACACCAAAGTCGCGTCTATTAGATATGCTGACGAGGATAAACCAAAAAAGAGTAATTCCTTTCAGGAGGTGAATTACGACTATCGAACCTCACCCCTTAAGTTTAGAAATTATCTTGCTTTTTCATTTAGCGAGTCAGCACAAACATTTTTCTTTGTTGACAACGAGTTCTATGTTAGCTCAATAAAGCAGATGAAGAAAAGCTTGTTTCGTGGACGCCTTACGAACAGAGATACCTACAACGAAGAGTATACTTTGCCATTCAGAAGGCCAACTTCGTTTTTCTTTGAAATAGCTCCTGAGTATAGTTATTAATGTCTGTATCTGGGGGAAAATCCCTCGCCTTTAGGCGAAGACTTTAGTTTAATAATTTTGTATGAAGCGA
>JAIENH010000026.1 GCA_019751475.1 Cyclobacteriaceae bacterium | reverse complement strand
AAATGCCAGCATGGTCATCCAACTCCGAAAGGTCTGCTGCATCATTTGATTTCTCTTGGAAGGAGAGGTTTTCACAACTTTTTCAAACCCATCGTAAACCAGCTTTTGTGCTCGCAAAAAATTGGCAGAGTCCTGCGGATCAATGATAGTTTCAGCTCCGCCCTCTTTTACTCGTTCTAGAAACTCGTACAAACTCGGCTCCAGGCGAATATTATTGGAGTCAAAGAGTTGCCTCATCTTTTGCAGGTAGTGATCGTTGAAATAATCACCGGCTTGACAATCAAAGCCGCCAATTAACAAGGTATCTCCTGGTACAGGCCGCTTGTGCACATACTTGATCAACTCCTCAAACTCCTTCGTTTCAGACCAAAGCCAAAAGATACTTTCCTTCAGAGGAGTTGTGGCGACATTGGAGGATGTGATTTTACCCTGAGCGATAAAGTTGTCAAACATCGGGCTTTCAAACACCAGCAAATCAAAATCCATCTGCTGATGCAGAAATTTGATTAAGCGCACTTTGGCTTCAAAGGTCGCGCCATCCCCGTGCGACTGCTCACCCAACAATACGACTCGCTTGTTCTCTAAGGTCTTTTTTAGAAACTGAAGGTCGCTGAAATCTTCATCCTTAGAATCGATTGTTCTGATCTTCTGTACAGTAAATGGTCCTGGCTGACCGGAGGCGAAATGGATATGCAGAAGAAATATCCACAACGTCAAAAGAAATTTAATCACGCATGATTGGATTTAGTAGATTCTTATTCCTTTGATAAGCCACTTAGACCAGTTTTTATTGTAGGTATGAACGCTGTCGGTTGCAACATTATTTTTATTCACGACTGAAAACCCTTTGTTCTTCCATTCAAAAATTCCTCCGTAGAGGTTTTGTACGTTTTTGTGTCCTGATTTAAGCAAGCGTTCCCCTACCCGTTCGCTGCGATAGCCTACGCTGCAATACACAATGATGCGTGTATCGGTTGGGATCTTTTCTAAATCATGTCGGGTATAGGAATTGAAATCTAAAAATCGGGCGTTGGGCAAGTGACTTACCTTGTATTCTTCAGGCGAACGCGTGTCGAGCAAAAGCAACTTCTCTCCTTTTTCAATAGCCTGCTGCACTTCAGCCGGTGTAATAGTGACAACCGTATTTTTATAGAGTGATCGCAGCTTCTCATCATAGTCCTGTTGCGCAGCCAATTGAATTGATGCGCCCAGTAGTATAATCAGGCCGATGATGTATCGCGTTGCCATAATTCATAAGCAAGATAACCAATCACGGAAACATATTCGATCACCAACAACACATGGTTTTCATGAAACCCCACGATGGAATAACCCGCATAGGTAAGAAAAATCAAGGCCGTCCACAGCATAGCGAAGCGGAAGCGCGTAAAAACAGAAAAGGCCAATAAGGTTGTGATGTACCACGGGTGCAAAATAGTGGTAAATAAAAAATAAATGAGTAGAATAAACATCCAACAAGTAAGCATCACTGTCCATGGTTTCGATGAATTTCGCAAGGCACCGTAACCGATGAAAAACGAATACATGACTATTAGAATACCACACACTACACCTAACTTCCACCCGGATGTCTGAATAGTATTATAACCATACTTCCAAAAACCATACTCACGAACGAGGTAGTACACGCTGGCATTGAATTCAAATTTTTGAAAGTAGAGATTCAAACTCTCCGAAAATCCCGCGACCACTTGCGCATCATACATGGGCAGAAACAATAAACAAATCGCTACGCAGGTCATGATCCAAAATCCAATAGCCTTTCGCCAACCCAGCAGCGGCAGCATCAACGGCAGAAAAATCAATGGCAAGAGTTTTACACCCACCGCCAGAGCAAAACTCAAAGCTGCACCCACATTTTTCGCGGAAGCGAGTTGCTGTACAGTTAATAACAGAAAAAAAATCATGAACCCCTCGAAGTGAAGGTTGCCGGTCAGCTCGATGATCGCTAGTGGATTGAGCGCATAGAGCAACACGTTTTTAGTCGGTAGTTGAAATTTCTTTAACAACGAGATCATCAACAGCACGGAGCCCGCCTCAGCAGCAATGAGTAAAACACGCATGACCACTACACTTCCTAAGACAGAGCTTGGAGACAACACAGCCGATAACCAAAAAAAACCCTGCGCTACCGGTGGGTAAATGGTGAAGTAAGAGGGACTGTTAAGTTTTTGAAACAGGGCCTCATCCACATCCGGAAGTTGGCGCGACAAAAAATCGGACGGAAGGGCTGAAAAAGGATGCTCCCCCGCCACTAGCAAGCGACCATCCCAAATGAACCGATAAAAATCGTCAGACAAAGTCGGCATGGCCACCAGCAGACTGATGCGAACAGCGAAGGCAATCAGCAGCCAAAACTTTACACTCTCTTCTTTTGCACGAAGAAAAATCCAACCATATACAGCGAAGGCGGTGAAGTAGGTGATGAATAATGCCAGGGTGTCTGTCCGCACTACACCGTATGCCAAAAAAATAATGGAAGCACAAAATAGAAATGAAGCTACTGTATAAGAAATGCGCTGATTAGCCATGAAAGACAGGCTTCACGGAGTAGTACACCACGGCACCAAAGCCTAATGCGAGCATAACGTGAAAGAAAACAAGTCCAGGCTCGTGCAAATAAAAACCTGCTGCCGTTCCAAAAACAAAATACAAGCACATGAGCGCTTCCAGCCATGTCATCCACCCGATGCGTGTGCGGATGTAGCTGTTGCCACGCCAGGTTTCCTTCCGGTTGGTGACATTGAATTTAGGTGTGCGGATGAAAGGAGTTTTTCTACCGAAGAGCCCTTCGACTACAGCCAAGCCGTTGTGCAGCGAGAGACCCATCGAAATCATGAGAAAACCCGGGAACAACCTGAAAAAAGTAAAACCGGGTGACGCGTAAAAACGCTTCGTGGCGACCCAATAGAAAAGCGCGATGGAGAAAAAGCCCAGCAAAAAAATGATGCCCACATGAAACAAGCTACTCACTTCCGGGTGCCTCACTTTGATGTAGAGCATGGGTACACTCAGCACGGCTGCCGTGAGCAAACAAACAAACACTGAACTATTAAACAAATGAAAGAACGCATGCAGTTTGTTTTTCAGCGGAAGCGGTGAACGCCATACGTTTCCAAACATTTTGCGTGCTGTCTCAGCCCCACCTTTATTCCACCGGTATTGTTGTGATTTTATGGCTGGCATAATCACCGGCAACTCACCCGGAGTGGCCACATCTTCGAGGTAGATAAACTTCCAGCCCTTCAGTTGCGCACGGTAGCTTAGATCGAGGTCTTCCGTGAGTGTATCAAAGTTCCATCCACCGGCATCAGCAATACATTTCTTGCGCCAAATGCCACACGTGCCGTTGAAATTGATAAAACTGCCGGAAGCATTTCTGGCACTTTGCTCGATAGAGAAATGCGCGTCTAATCCAAAAGCCTGCCACTGCGTGAGAATAGAATAGTCGCGATTGAGATGACCCCAGCGCGTCTGCACCACGCCTGTCGTTTCATTCGCAAAGTAGGGCAATGTCTTTTTCAGAAAGTCAGGCGAAGGAATAAAATCGGCATCAAAGATGGCAGTGAACTCACCTTTCGCTGAGTGAAATCCGTGATCCAAGGCACCCGCTTTGTAGTCGGTGCGGTTCTCGCGATGGATAAGCTTTATATCAAGACCCAGCGGCCGAAGCTCTTCAATTTTTTTGATCAGGATGGACGTGGTCTCATCGGTCGAATCATCCAGCACCTGAATTTCCAATCGTTCTTTTGGATAGTCAAATTGACTCACAGCATCGAGCAGGCGACCGGCAACGTACTTTTCGTTGTAGAGCGGAAGCTGCACCGTAACAACTGGGAATGCTGTAAGGTCGGCTTTCGGTAATTGTTTTTTGTTGCGGTTTTTTAAATACGTCCAGGTGAGATCTAACTGGCCGAGGCTAAACAGAAAGATGTAAAGCAATGCAAGAGAATACACTATGGTGATAAAAACGTCCATCTACCCTCAGGCGTATTTAAAAATGGTATACAAAATTTTATATCCCGCCATGATCGTTCCCTTTACCGTTCCCGAAATTTTAGAAAAACCAATGCGCTTGCGATAACAAACGGGTACCTCCATACATTTCAATTTCATCTTTGCTGCCTTCAATTGCATTTCCACCGTCCAGCCGTACGTTGTGTCTTGCATATTGAGTTCCATCAGCTTGTCATATCGTATCGCACGAAACGGCCCCAGGTCGGTAAATGTAACCCCATACAAAATTCTTAAAAGTCGCGTAGCTAACCAATTGCCAAAAATCTGCTGGGGTGTCATGGCCCCGGCCTCTTTTTTGCCCAACGCACGCGATCCTATAACTAAGTGCACGCCATCTTCAACAATCGGTCTCACCAATTGGTGCATTTCTTCCGGGTAGTCGGAGTGGTCAGCATCCAGAAACACAACAATATCGGGAGGTCTCGCAGAGTTTTTTACGTAATCTATTCCTTTTAGGCAAGCGCGACCGTAGCCCGGTGTTGATTCACGAAGCACTGTAGCGCCTGCTTCTTTGGCAATCCGCTCGGTGTCATCCGTTGAGGCATTATTAACCACAACAATCTCCTGAACACGTTCTTTTGGAATTTCGCTGATGACTTCGCCAATGCCATTTTCTTCATTGAAAGCTGGTATGATTACGGAGATCCGCGAAGAATTATTCATGAACAGATTTTAGGATACAAATTCCAGGAAATTCTCACGGGTAATAACTTGTACGGACGTGTCCGAATAGTGAGTTGACCATTCACTAGGAATTTTATATTTCTTCGGTTGCCACTTAAACTCGAAGGCAAAAATTTTACCATCCCGCTCCTCTATCAAATCAATTTCTGCTTTTGAATACGTGCGCCAGAAATAATTATTGGTATGTAATTGCTTGTAATTCTTCTTTTTGAGTCGCTCAATAAACATAAAATTCTCCCATAGCGCACCAATGTCGTTCCGGTTATCCAGTGGATTAAAGGCATTAATAAGTGCGTTGCGAATGCCCGTATCAACGAAATAATACTTTCTCTTGCTCACCACTTCGCTCCTAAGATTTCGGCTGTAGCCACCAACCGAAACGATAATGAAAGTTTTTTCAAGTAAATCAAGATACTTCGCTACGGTCTTTACATCAATATTCAGTTTGTTAGCCAGTTCATTCAACGAAACTTCACTCCCAACCTGATGTGCTAACAACCGCAGTAAGTCAACCAATACACGCGATGATTTTATATTTTCCAATGCAAGAATATCCTTCAAGAGCAGGGAATCAACAATCTCTGACAAGAACTCTATTTTTAACGCTTTGCTTTCGGCCGTAATCACCTGGGGATACATGCCGAAAATCAACCACTCGGGAAGTTGCTGCTTTAAATCGAACGGATTATGCTCATGTGCCAACTCCAGTACACTAATTGGGAAAAGTTTCAGAATGCGCTGACGCCCAACCAGCGGCTCACCTACCTTATTCGATAAATCAAAACTGGAAGAACCCGTTACCAGCACTTTGATACCCGGCACTTGATCAACAATAATTTTGAGGCCTTTGCCTACCTGCGGAATGTTTTGAGCTTCGTCAATGATGATTACATCAAAGCCTTGGCAGTATGCTTTTATCAATTCAAAGTCTCCTGAGCTAATCACATGCTGCACCTTTATATTTTCACCGGACTCGTTGCGAAAACGCAATTTGGTCTCCGATATAAATTTTTGAATCAAGGTGGTTTTGCCAACCCTGCGTGGCCCATAGATCACGAGCACTTTGCCAGCCTGAAGACGTTCTGATAAATCGTTAAAAACACGGTAAATCATTCAGAAAAGCAATTTTCCATAAATTTAGCTTAATTTATGGATTACAATTCCATAAATTAAACAAAGCCCTTATTAAAGCTTGATAGTAAGGTACTTAGCTCGTTAATTAGGCCGATACTTTGATGCCGTTATTGCCGATAAGGATCGGCTTACCAAAGCGTCCGCTTTCCTCTTTCACTTCCAGGTTGAGCACCCCGCGCGGGCATACAGCCGAGCAGATGCCACAGCCCACGCACGATGAACGCACGATGTTTTGACCGCGCTGCGCATACCACCGTACATCAATACCCATTTCACAATACGTAGAGCAGTTGCCACACGAAATGCACTGCCCGCCATTGGTGGTAATTCTAAATCTTGATTTGAATCGCTGTACTAATCCAAGATAGGCAGCCAACGGGCAACCAAAACGACACCACACGCGATTGCCCATGAATGGATAAAAGCCTGTGCCAACTACACCTGCAAAGCCCGCACCAATAAAGGCCCCGTATACTTCGCGGAGTTTATAACTATCAAAGAAAAAGACATACGATGAGCCCGTGAAAAAGGTGTA
>JAIENH010000307.1 GCA_019751475.1 Cyclobacteriaceae bacterium | reverse complement strand
GCCGTCTTCCATGACCTTGATGAATATCTGGTCCAGGTTCTGGTAGCCGGAGATATCCATTTCCTTTTTCTGTCCGCACCACCACGTGGCGATCATCGGCATGATGGGTTCTTCATTCAGAAAATATTTGAAGGCCCCTGGAAGGAATGCCATGAGCCCTGTGTTTTCCAGAATGCTGCTGCCCAGCGGATTGGCCACGGCTACATTGCCTTTGCGCACGGCTTGCAACAACCCAGGAATGCCCAATTGAGAGTCTTCACGCAATTCCAATGGATCGCAAAAAGTATCATCTACTCTACGCAAAATCACATCCACCTTTTCAAGACCTTCCACCGTTTTGATCCACACAAAACTATCGCGCATGATTAAGTCTTCGCCTTGCACCAACGTGATACCAAGATACGAAGCGAGAAAGGCATGCTCGAAATACGTCTCATTACTTGGGCCGGGTGTGAGCAATACGATGCGTGGATTGTCTTTGCCTTGCGGAGCAATCTGAATCAGTGCCTGCATCATGCTGCTGAAGAAACTTCCGAGTTTGGCTACCTGGTGGTGCTGAAATAATTCTGGAATGATGCGACTCAAAGCACTCCTGTTCTCCAGGGCATAACCCATGCCCGAAGGAGCCTGCGCCCTGTCTTTAATAACCCACATCTTGCCATCAGGCCCACGCGAAAGATCGGCAGCATAGATTGACAACTGGTAATTGCCAGGTAATTTTATCTGATCACATGGTCTTAAAAATCCCGGATGAGCGTAGATCAATTCCGGTGGTACAACACCCTTCTTCATCAGCATCCGCTCACCGTACAGGTCTTCGAGAATTTTATTCAACACATACGCGCGTTGCTTCATGCCGCGCTCTACCTCTTGCCACTCGGTGGATGAAACAACCAACGGAATGGAATCCAGCAACCACGGCCGATTGAGTCCGTTGCTGTCGCCATAGGAATTGAAGGTCACGCCATTTTCCTGAAGCAACTTAAGCAACTCCTGCTGCCGCGCTTTCAATTCAGTAATGCCAAGCCCCTCTATGTTGGTGAGCAATTGCCGCCAGTAATTTTTCGGTTCTTCGTTCTGACCAAAGCATTCGTCCAATACTCTTTGATCAGCGAGGTAGCCGGATGTAATGGCACTGGTGGAAATATTTTCAAGCGATGCTCCCATGAAATGACTTTTCAGAATTGACGAAGATCTAAAGTTCGTGGATATTCAGGACTTATCACCAGCGGTGGTGGGTCGAAATTTTTTGGTGCGTATGTAGGCTCCACATAGCGCGACACGGTACTAAAGCTCTGTGACGGAGTAAAGACGCCTTGCGTGTGTCCTTGTGTCCAGAAGCGACTGATGCGTCTGCCTTCCGCTTCAAATGAATTAACCGGAAAGGTATCGTAGTTTCTTCCGCCCGGGTGAGCTACGTGGTAAGTACATCCACCAATGGCGCGGTGGTTCCAGGTATCAATCACATCAAATACAAGGGGCACATCTTTGCCCAACGTAGGATGCAAGGCCGAAGGCGGTGTCCATGCACGGTAGCGAATGCCGGCCACATATTCACCTTTTGTCGAAGTAGATTGCAGCGGCACCGGCACACCGTTGCAGGCAATCATGTATCGCTCGATATTAAAATTATTCACCTTCACCTCCACCCGCTCAACGGATGAATCAACAAAGCGGGCTGTACCCGCACTGGAAGACTCCTCGCCCAACACGTGCCACGGCTCAATGCCCATGCGCACACGCAACTCCATGTCTTGCAATGCAATTTTTCCGTACAGCGGAAAACGGAATTCAAAAAATGTTTCCAGCCATTTCAGTTCAAACGGATAACCCGCTTGTTGCAAATCCTGCACAACTTCTGCCAGATCCTGCTCTACATAATGTGGCAACATAAACTTGTCATACAATTCTGTTCCCCAGCGAACAAGTTTATGCTTGTATGGTTTTTTCCAGAATCGCGCCAGCAAGCAGCGAATCAATAAAAGTTGCACAATACACATGTGCTTATTGGGCGGCATGTCAAAGCCTCTGAACTCCAGCAAACCCAATCGGCCAGTAGAGCTGTCAGGTGAATACAGTTTGTCAATGCAAAATTCTGCGCGGTGTGTATTTCCGGTAATGTCGATTAAGAGATTTCTAAAAATCCTGTCCACTAGCCAGAAGGGAGTTTCACCCTGCTCGGGCAGTTGATTGAAAGCAATTTCTAACTCATACAACATTTCCTGTCGGCCTTCATCTACACGTGGCGCCTGGCTGGTGGGCCCGACAAAAGAAGAAGAGAATAAGTATGAGAGTCCGGGATGATGCTGCCAATACGTAATCAAACTCCGCAAGAGGTCAGGTCTGCGCAACAACGGACTGTCTGCTGGTTTCATTCCTCCAATGGTAATGTGATTTCCTCCACCCGTGCCCGTGTGTTTGCCATCAAGATTAAATTTCTCCGTGCTCAATCGACTGAGTCGGGCTTGTTCAAAAAGGATATCATAATTATTCACCAACTCCTTCCAACTTTGAGCAGGGTGAATGTTTACTTCCAGCACGCCCGGGTCAGGTGACAATGAAAGTTTAGTCACGCGATTGTCGTACGGAGGTTCGTAGCCTTCGATTACCACTTTCATTCGCAACTTGTCGGCAGCTGCTTCAATGGAGGCAAGCAAGTCAAAGTAATGCTCCACGTACGTGAGCGGAGGCATAAAAAAGTAAATCTTACCATCACGTACTTCAATGCACAAGGCGGTCTTGATAGTATAAACTTCAAAAGCAGGTTCTGTCTTTTCTGCTACTTCCTTCTTAGTCTTGCGGAACTTCTCATTTGGATCAACCTCCTCTTCTTCCGGATAAGGTTGTTGATAAAATTCTTTGGGTGGAGTCTGTTCTTCAGCCGGTTGGTCATAACGAAGACCCGCCTGCACATGAAAATTCTCAAGCGGTGGAAGCTCTTCAAATGTACTTCGCTCTACCGTCCGTTGTGTTTTTGTTTCATGAATATAGGCCAGCGACTTCAGCGGCAAGCGCAAACCAATAGCTGAGTTGCCCGGTATAAGCACAAGCCGGTTATTCCGAAAAGGCCACTGGCAAGAAATCCAACGATTGCTCCAATGATTCCATTCCAGTGGAATAACAAAACCCACCGGATTGCCTAAGCCCGTTGATAACAATGCAGCAAGCTTTTGGCGCTCGAGTGGGTCTGAAAGATTTGCCTGATAAGGGTCAAGGTTAACGGGCACTTTGTTTTCTTCCCATAGAAAATAGAAAGCGTCTTCTACCGCAGGGTGAATGTGCTCAGCGGGAATGTTTAGAAATCGCGTGAGTTCGTGCGCGATTCGTTTAGCATCGTCAACTGTATAGTTTGAAGGTGCATCACTCAAATCAAGAAGCGATTCGTTCTTCCAAATAGGCAGGTTGTCTTTTCGCCAGTAGGCAGAATATTGCCAGCGTGGTAGTGGCTCACCCGGATACCATTTGCCTTGACCTTTGCGGATGTAGCCGGAGGGCGCAAATGCTTTCTTCAATCGCTGAATCAAATCGGCACCCAACTTACGCTTGTGCAGACCATCCGCTCCGATGTTCCATTCCTTTGCTTCCATGTCGTCAATAGAAACGAAAGTCGGTTCGCCTCCCATGGTCAATCGCATATCACCTTGCTGAAGGTCTTCATCCACTTTATTTCCTAACGCAAGAATGGTAGCCCATTGCTCTTCGGTGTAGGGCTGCGTCACGCGAGGATCTTCATGAAGTCGCGCCACTTCATTTTTAAAGCTAAAGGTTACTTCGCAAACATCGGTGAGACCGGTAACGGGCGCAGCACTCACCGGGTCGGGCGTGCAGCACAAGGGTATATGTCCTTCTCCGGCAAATAATCCTGATGTGGGATCAAGGCCTACCCAACCGGCTCCGGGTATAAATACTTCCGCCCATGCATGAAGGTCTGTGAAATCCTTTTCAGTGCCAGAAGATCCGTCCAGCGCTTTCACATCCGCTTTCAATTGAATTAGATAGCCAGATGCAAAGCGTGCAGCCAGACCAAGGTGACGAAGAATTTGTACTAACAGCCATCCCGAATCACGACACGAGCCGCTCTTGAGGCTGAGTGTCTGCTCGCACGATTGAATGCCCGGCTCCAGGCGCACGGTGTATTGCGTCTGTTTCCAGACTTGCTGGTTTAGCTCGACTAAGAAATTGATAATACTTTTTTTCTTTGAGAGATCAATTCCTTTTACAAACTGCTGGAGCAGCGGTCCGCTTTCCGTAAGTTCAAAATAGGGGAGCAGTTCTTTTTTAAGTTGATTGCCATACACAAAAGGAAATTCTTCTGCATACTTTTCTACAAAGAAGTCGAAAGGATTGATGACAATCATATCGGCAATTACCTCCACATCAAATTTCAGTTGAGTGGTCTGATCTGGAAAGACCACGCGAGCCACCATGTTGCCAAATGGATCCTGCTGCCAATTAATAAAGTGATTCTCCGGCACAACCTTGAGCGAGTACGAAAGAATTGGCGTGCGGCAGTGCGGTGCCGGTCGTAGCCGGAAGATGTGAGGAGAAAGATTCACCGCGCGGTCATACGCATATTGCATTTGATGACGGACGGCTACTTTGATGGACATGGCTAGTAGGTTAATGAATAATCAACCAAGTTATTGTTTATTTTAGAATGTATCTGGATGAAGTAGAAGTCGTTTAGGATTTTATTTTGATCTATTGGATACGTCCACCTTGCAGGCCTCCCGTATGAATAATCAAAACAGTTGAACCTTTCTTGAAGTGGGATTGCTTCAACAAATCAATCACTCCATATATCATTTTACCCGTGTAGATCCGATCAAGAGGGATTTTATGGTCGCTACGAAATTTTTGTATGAAGTTAATCAACGAGTCTGTCCATTTGCCATAGCCTCCACCGTGATAGTCGTAGCAAAGTGACCAGTTGTTGTGGTCTACCCGCTCATTGATTTCAGCTTCAAGAAACTGTGCACCCTTGAGTACCGGGAAACCGACAATCGTAGAATAACCTTCGAGGCCCCTGATCATTCCTGCCATGGTGCCGCCTGTACCTACTGGTAAACAGACGTAATCAAATTCTAACTCCTGTCTGAGCTGATGAGCAAACTCAGCAACACCTTGCACAGCAAATGCGTTTGTGCCGCCTTCCGGGATGAGATAGAAATTTCCAAAGCGTTGGAGCAAATCCTGAATGAAGGTTTCTTCTGTTTTGGCGCGATACGCTTCACGCGAAACAAATTGTAACGTCATGGCGCACTGTTCGGCAAACGCAAGTGTGTCATTCAGCGGCCTTACCTCTTCCCCCCGGATCACTCCAATACTCTTGAAGCCCATCTCCCTGGCTGCTGCGGCTGTGGCGAAAATGTGATTCGAATAAGCGCCTCCAAAAGTCAGCAATGTATCATGCCCATGTTGACGCGCGGCCTCCAGGTTATACTTCAATTTCCACCATTTATTGCCAGACACCAGCGGATGATTAAGATCCTCACGCTTAATGAGAAGTTTGACCTTCGCATCTATTGCTTGTGGCAATTCCAGTTGTGAAATAGGTGTCTGTGTGTACGAAAGGGTTGAAATCACGGAAGCGTTGATCGTGTAAAGTCGCTATTTCAGCGCAGAGTCTATACTTTTTTATCCTTTTGCTAAAAAAATTAGTATTATTGTGAGTGAACGAAAATTACTTCAAGGGCAGGGGTGCGCAGATCAAGACGGAAAACAAGTTTCTAAAATCCCAGTACACTACCGAGCACATCGAGGGGCTTGATGAAGCGTTGCTGGAAAATCCGGCCACGCAAATCTTTCAGGAGAACCCCAAAAAGATTGTCAACAAAGTAGACAGCCCTGACCTCGGTATGATGTTCTCCATGAATCCCTACCAGGGATGCGAGCACGGCTGCATTTATTGCTACGCCCGAAACACTCACGAGTATTATGGCTTCAGCGCAGGCCTTGATTTTGAAAGCAAAATTATTGTCAAGCAAAATGCACCGCAGTTGCTAGAGCAACAATTGCTTCACCCGCGCTGGCATGCCGCACCCATTATGCTAAGTGGTAACACCGACTGTTACCAGCCACAGGAACGAAAATTTGAGTTGACACGAAAAATGCTGATGGTGCTGGCCAAGTACAAACACCCGGTTGGTGTCATTACCAAAAATGGTTTGATTACCCGCGACATTGACATTCTGCAAGACATGGCTGCCGACCGCCTCGTGCATGTAATGATCTCCATCACTACACTCGATGAAGACTTGCGGAGAGCCATGGAGCCGCGCACAGCGAGTGCCATCAAGAGACTGAAAACAGTAGAAGCTTT
>JAIENH010000490.1 GCA_019751475.1 Cyclobacteriaceae bacterium | reverse complement strand
ACGCGGCAGCCAGGCGTCAAGACACCTTGGAGGTGTCAGACGCCTACGAAACTCGTGCACGTTGCGTCCTCTGCGGTTAAAAAAATCATAAGACTATTTCACTACCACATTCTCTAATTCAATCCGGCTCAATTCTTCCAATTGGCCTGATTCAAAAAGCGATTGGGCCTCTTCCAGCTTTTTGCCGGGCTCTTTGGGCTTGTAGTTGATGTAATCCTGAAAAGTAATACCACCTACAACCTGCCTTTTCAGCACTTTTCTGAAACGGATGTCGCGGGTCTTGTTTTCTTCGAAGGAGTAGGCCAGGTAATCCACGGTGAAGTTTTTCTTGTGTATCCAATAATAAAACTTATCCTCAAAATCTTCGCCTCCACCTTGCTGCCCAAAAGTTACTTCGATGATATAATAAGGTTGGCTTTCCAACATGGTGTTGCCCATCAATTTCTTGTTGACCGCAGGGTCGTTTAATCCATAAGGCAACAGAGCAAAGTAAAGCACCGAGTTCACCGAAGCAGTGTAGCGAGTCACCATGGAGTCTGGCAGATCTTGCTTTTGATCATTAATCTCCCTGACGAAGCCCGTATTCGTTAGATAGTCGTGGGTGGTAGAGGTGGAGTCACTAAAAATTCGCTCATAGGAAAAGTTTCCACCTTCACGCCTGGCTATGTAATGACGTTTTCGAAAATCAAATTCAACGGTGCAGTTAAGATAACGATCACCACCGTGAATGGTAATCGCTTTATCAACGATCTTTTGCGGGTCTGAAAGTTCACCCGAGCACGAAAGCAATAGACCGGTCAGTAGTATAGCCTGGCAAATGCATCGGCCCCTAAACTCAATCGACATCACGCTACTACTTCATCAAAGGCCTTAACAAACTGCTTCATCTCATCTTGGGTGCCAATACTCACACGGCACCACTCCTTCTGTTGGTAATCCCAAATGCGGATTAAAAATCCTTTCTCATCCAACTGAGTAAGAATTTCCTGTCCGCTCTTGGGCGCTTGGAAGAATAACACGTTTGTCTTCGGGTCACCACAATACATTTTGCGCTGGGCGAGGTAGTCGGTAAGCACCTTGCGGGCCACCGCATTTTTTTCCCGTGTCATTTTCATAAAATCCTCATCACCCAAACTTGCTTTGGCTGCGGCCAGGGCCGTTTGACTCGGTGAAATGGTATCGCCAAACTTGGCTACCTTTTTCAGTGTGTCCGGGTGAGCGATGATGTAGCCGATGCGCAGTCCCGCCAGGCCATAAATTTTAGAGAATGTCTTTGAGACAATAATATTAGGTGTGCTCTGCGTCAGCGCTACCATTGACTTCTGCTGCGAGGGCTCCATAAATTCCAGGTAGGCCTCATCCGCATACACGAGTGTTTTCTTGGAGGCTTCTTCGCAAAAAGATTTCACAGCGGCCGTATCTACAAAGGTGCCTGTTGGGTTATTGGGATTGCAAAAGAATACGAGTTTGGTATCGCTTTGAATTGCCGAAAGTAGCGCATCGTAATTGTATTCCAGCTTTTCGTTCAAGTCTACCTTGTCCCACTGTGCGCTCATTTGTTGTGCATAGTTCATCAGCAGGGTAAACGTAGGATAGCCTGACAATACACGACCCCCTTCCAAACCAAAGGCAATACCTGTTTGCACCAACAACTCACCTGAGCCGGCACCCAGCATGACATACGATGGATCGACACCTTCTTTGGCAGCAATGGTCTTTTTCAAATCATCCAACTCATTGAACGCGTAGCGATTGCCCTCGGTGAGAATAGCCGTTACAGCTTTCTTCGCCTTTTCGGAAGGTCCGTACGGATTTTCATTCGAATTCAATCGCACTTTCTTCTGGCCCATCTTTCGCGAAGCAAAAAAGGCGCGCTCTGCCTCACTGGCTGGGCCAGCCATCAGTTGATTGACAAATGAAGTGGTGACGACCAGGCCGGAGGCAAGGCCGAGGGACGATTTGAACCAATCTCTGCGCGAAAGATTTTCCATAGTTTTAGGTTTTAGATGTGCTGAAAGTACGAAAATTTCAATTTCAGCCACCATAAATACTCATATATTGGAATTCAAACCCTCGCGTATGAAACGATTTGCGCTTTATGGCCTACTGGCCGTGTGGATTAGCGGCTGTCGCCAACCTGAAAAACAAGACTCTTTTGTAGCGTCCATGGACTCTGTAATGGCGGCCGTGGTTGACTCTACTCAGTTTAACGGCAATGTTCTAATCGCCCGAAAGGGAAAAGTGGTGTATCAAAAAAGTTTTGGTGTGGCCAGCTACGATACGAAAGAAATGCTCAACGATTCAACACTGTTTGAGCTCGCTTCCGTGAGCAAGCAATTCACCGCCATGGGCATCATGATGTTAAAAGAGCGAGGCCTACTTGATTACTCGGATGATGTGAGAAAATATATTCCTGAATTGCCCTACGAAGGAATGACCATCCGTCATTTTCTGACCCACACATCTGGCATACCCGACTATATGGGGCTGGATACAAAGTGGGATCCCAAACGAATCATCTTTAACCCCGACATTATTGAGCAACTCGCTCGCATCAAGCCTGCGATACTTTTTAAGCCTGGAGAAAAATGGGAATACAGCAACACGGCCTATGCACTGCTGGCGTCTATCATCGCGCGGGCGAGTGGTAAATCGTATGGCGATTTTCTTGCGGAAAATATTTTCCGGCCACTGGAGATGAAACGCACCCGAACCTACAATACCCGCAGATCAAAAAATGAAATCATTCCCAACTATGCCGTGGGTTTCGTGTACTCTGACAGCCTGAAGCGCTTCATGGTGCCTGACAGCCTTAAAGCATATTCCTATGTTTACACGCTGGATGGTGTACAGGGCGATGGTATTGTAAATTCCACTACACCTGAATTGTTTCTGTGGGATCGCGCACTCTATACCGAGAAGCTGGTGAAGCGAGCAACGCTGGAAGAAGCATTCACGCCAGTGAAACTAAACAACGACAGTACGTATAATTATGGTTTCGGGTGGGCCATTGTACAAGACTCTGTATTGGGGAAAATTGTGCAACACAGTGGCGGCTGGCCAGGGTACGGCACGTTTATCAAACGTTACATTGATCAGGATCACTGCCTTATTCTCCTTTCAAATAATGAATGCCGCGGTTGTAGAACAATTGTAAAACAAGTGGATAAACGGTTGAAATAGATCAGCGCCACGGAGCACGGGCGGTAGTTGTAACATACGGCTCCCCGTCCAATACTATCATCGGGTCGTTTACATTTTTAGGATGATTGCGCTTCTCTAATCGGTAGGAGCCTGTGCCCCGTGTTTGTGAATTGTAGTAGATGCGGTCGCCCTGCACATACCACGTACCGCGGTCGCCACCTTGCGAGCTGGTGCCACCGTACAAATCGGGTGTGTTCACACTCCTTGAACTTTCTTCTGAATAGGTGTACGTGCCATCCGCGTTGAGCACAATGCACCGGCTTGTCTGCGAATTCAAATTCATGTTCATGTAGCACCACTGCCCCACCAGCTCCATAGCCACACGGCCCTGACCGCCCGCTGAGGGCGCACTTCCTTCCACACTGTTGTACACCACCTGCTGACCGTTGGCCGTCAGGGTAAGTTGCTTTCCCTTCACCGTATAGGCAAATGACACCGGACCTTGACCAGTGGTGAGTATCACGTGGCCTTGCGAAACCTGGTAAGGAAACGAGTTGCCACCATACACACATGAGCCATCTGCTTTAAACTCAATCATCTCGCCACTGCCTGACCAGAGCCCGACCAGGTTGCTTACTGTATTGCTGAAAGCCGGTGAAGGAGCTTTCGAAGTGGGTGTTGGTACCGTGGATACAGGTGCAGGTGTTGACGCAGCACCCTCTCCGCTTTGCGTGAACGTAACCTGCCCATCTAGATCTCCGCCCGAAAGTGTGAGAGAATTTCCCTGCAAGGCATACGTGTAATTGGTGGTAGCACCACCGAGGGTAATAATCAGTGATTTACCCGTGGTGGAAAATTGGATGGCTTCGCCATCAAACTCGCCTGTGCCATCGGCATTTAAGAGTAATGTCATCTGATAGCCAAACTGATTGTTTTGCCAGACACCAAAAATTTTTTGCTGTTGAGCTTTGGCCCCGATTTGGGCATGTGCAGCCGGGCTGACCAGAATGAGTAAGAAAAATAAACGCAGGATTTTCATCCCATCAAATTTACAAAAATTGGGCCAAGCCCAGGTTCGTTACGATCAGAGGATGTTGTTGAGTTGCTCCTTGATTTTCTCGAGTTCCTCTTTCATCATTACTACTTCTTTTTGCATTTCGGCATCGTTGGCCTTGGAGCCAATGGTGTTGATCTCGCGGCCGATCTCTTGTGCGATAAAGCCCAACTTCTTTCCACTCGGCTGGGGCTCCTTCATCACCGAAATGAAATAATCCAAATGTGTTCTCAGACGCACGCGCTCTTCGTGTATGTCAAGTTTCTCGATGTAAAAAATAATTTCTTGTTCAAGTCGGTTTGAATCAAAGCCCTCTTCACCAAAGAAATCGGTGACCGAGCCTTTAATTTTTGATCGGATTTTCTCCACGCGTTGCGGGTCAAGTTTCTCCACGTTTGCCAGGTGATTGCCGATCGTGCCAATGTATTGTTTGAATTTCTCCGACAAGGTATTTCCTTCCGTGCGTCTGAATTGATCGCATTGATCGATTGCTTCTTTTAATGTGGCCAGGCATTTTTCATACAGCAACGGATCAAGTACCGTGCGCTCACTGGTGGCTTGATTGTCTTGTGCGCGCAAAGCGATTTCAAAGAGCCGGTCATACGGTGCCAGCACACGGTCAGCTAGTTTCTTGAGCTGGCCGTAATGAGTAATAAACAATGCTTCGTTGTATTGCGGCAAGAGGTCGGGTGAGTTGGGCTGGTTACATTCGATGGATAGAGAAATTTTGCCACGCTCCAATTTCTCGGTGATCACCGCGCGGATGTCCAACTCTTTTTCAGAGAAAATGCGGGGCAGGCGAAGGCTTAAGTCCAAAAACTTTGAATTGAGCGCCTTTACTTCCACCAACAGGGTAGCATCTGCCACCGTGGCTTGGACCTGACCGAAGCCAGTCATCGACTTAATCATAGACTATTTTTGTGCAAGTTATTGAATCTCTTTGTTAGAAGAAGAGTCTGATTGTCATTAGAAATCTAGGATAGGCGTATCTAAATTTTTCCCCGCAGATTTACGCAGACCAAAGAGACGTACGCAGATAAGCGCAGAAAAAAGAACTCAGAAATTTCAGCGAAAATCTGCGGAGGCATCATAATCTGGGGCATTTGCGGGAAAAATGGGAGTAAGATGCGGCTTCCCTCATTAGAAGTCGTAACCCAGCGATACCATCAGGCGTGGGTCTTTGACTTTATAGTTTTCTACCGGCCACGCAAAATCAAATTTTAGGTAGTAGCCCAGCATCATCGTGCGGAAGCCGAGGCCGTAACTGTAGATCCACGGATTCAAAAACTGATTCAGGTTGATTTGAAAAGGTGGTTGCTTTATCTCTACCGTGTTCAGGCTACTCTGATTGGTGCCAAAGGGTGGTTTGCCTGTCCAACTGGTGCCGATATCATAAAAAGCGATGAACTGCATGTTGCGGAAGAAATTAGATGACACCGGCCCGCCAACCAGCGCGCGAATGAGCGGCAATCGAAACTCTGCATTGGCCATAGCCACACTCGAACCATACAGCGAAGCATAGTCAACGCCGCGGAGCGAAGTGGCAAATTCCGTAAACAACAAATTGTTATTGAAACCTGATTTGACATACAGCGGATTTCTCACCCCTTGATTGTTGGTAGCGTTGCCAAACCAATTGTCAACTCCCCCGAGCACATACTGCTTTGGTGAGTTTCCGAAAAATGTGCCCGTATAGCCACGCACAGCAAATACAATTTCTTTGTAAATCTTCTGGTAGTGACGCACATCAATGTACACTTGCGAAAAACTTGCATTCTTGTTGCCGAGCCCTTCGTAGTGAACGAAGTTTATTTTACCGCGCGTACCTTCAATCAGGTTCATGCCGGTGATGACCGAGTTATCATACACCAACTCGGCACGTGTACCCGCATAAAACTGCTGCTGCGAAGGCAAAAACTTAGGAGGGCCCGAACCAATCTGCTGATCGTTGCCACGGTCTAAGAACTGGGTATATCCGGCAAACGGTTTGATGGCCACGCGCCAGCGCACGCTGATGGGCAGCGAAGCGCCAAATTCAATTTTCTGCCATGAATATTTTTGAAGCTGGTCATTCTGTGTCCAGAAAATCACTTTGCGATCGTAGCGCACACTGTAGTCCACACG
>JAIENH010000642.1 GCA_019751475.1 Cyclobacteriaceae bacterium | reverse complement strand
ATAATAAAAGTCTAAAGACATGGGAAGTTCTTTCAAATGGACCTGACATGCACTCAAAGAATACTGATACTTGTAAATTAAAGATGGATTTAAAATCAGTAAATAAAGGTGAACTTTTACCGAGCATGTGTTGGCGTCAAATTAATGGCGCCTCATGGACAAAACCGCCAACTTATTGTAACTTTTTTGCTCAAGCCTTAGCATCAAGAATATTTGAACAAGGGGGTTACGACCCCCAATCAAGCCCAGGAACCGACACAGGGTGGTACCCATGGGGCAACGAAAGTACTGCCAATAGCATTCATGACTACATGATTTCTCACCCGGAGTTGTTCGTTGATTTAAAATGGCAAGATTGTTGGAACTATATCAATGAAGGGTATATTGTTTATTTCGTCTGGAACAACCCTATCGGAGCTGGGCATATCGCCACAGGATTTATCTCAGAGCCATCCACAATGACTTTAGGTGAAAAAGAGGTTCAGGTCGGCAAAATTGTTCAAGCCGGTACAGAGGGCATGACCAAGATATTCACATTGGAACCCGGAAGTCCATGGGGTAAAGAAATATCAGATGTAAGAACTTTTATATATCTGGGTTATTTAAAATTCTAAATTCCATTTTATGAAGGCTATTATGATAGTTGTTCTGGTGCATTTTGGATTGCATGCTCAAGAAATCACAATCAATAAAAATCAATCATCGATTGTGTACATCAACACGATCGATAAAAATGAGTTAGTTCAACGCAATCCTTCAAAAAGCAAAAAACAACTTTTTTTAAATCAAATTGCAATCGATTCTACTAAATTGTCATTTGAGAAGTTTATTTTTTTGAAAGGCGCCAGGAAAATATACTCCCACAACACATCTGAAGATAGGAAAATTATAAACTTTTATAGCATCGAAGGTACTCTTATAAAAAGGGAAGCAGAACTGAAAAGCCCTTACTATGTGCTTCCACAACAGTATTTATTAAGCAAAAACATTCTTCTACAGAGAGACAAAAAGTTCTTTTCATTAAATCCTATAACATGGGAAGTTTCTGAATTTTTAGACATAAAACCATACTCGAATGACCTTGAACCGAGAGAAGTACTTTTCTCTGCAAATGGCAATCGAATACTTATTGAATATGGAGAATTTGTTGGCGGTGGAAGTGATATTTATGGGTTTCTTAGCTACGATATGACAACTGGAGAAATAATAGATTTAACAGAAAAATTCAGAAAATTTCTACCGATAAGCAGAGTAACTAATTTGACATTTGGAATTATTGCAGCTAGGAGAGATTTGAATCATATATATGTAAAAGTGATTGATGATCATCCAGATTCAATAAATGATGAATTGGTTCTAGATAACAATTTTAAGCTGGTTGGCAAAATTTTACCCAAAAGCTCCGACTTAAGAGGTGTAAACATAGAGAATGAAAAAATAGTCTCTTATAATTACTCCTCAACAACAGACAAAGAAAACGTGATTATAAAAATCAAATCCTCCTTCGTGATTGAAAAGGCTTTTTACAAGATTTATAATGACTCTTTGCTTTCTTTAAGTGAAATTAATCTTGATGAATCAAACCTAAATTTGCTAAAGAATTTTGTATTTGCTAAACATAATTTCTCGTTTGACAGCGAATTCTATCAATCATATTTCAATATGTATAAGTTTTACAATCAATCAGAAAAACGTAGTTCAAGAAACAAAGATGTCAATCAATTGCTTACATCAACTGATAAAAAGAACTTAGCTCTTATCAATTCGCTTTTGAAAAAGAGAAGCAAGTAAATAGTCAATATTTGGGATCATTCTCAGGGTTGCGGCATTCCTAAACCCATGCTATAAAATTGAAGGCGAAGGATCCACATGCTTAAAAAATTGAGGATATATACATTGTTTTCCACAAAGGATAGTCTCCATCATTTTTTTAACAAATTCTTTTTATGAAACTAAAGCGCAAGGATAAATAGCTCTTGAGAAACTCCCTACAGACATACCTAAATCAGGTGAACTTAGATATTTAATTTTCTAGAAATGATAAAGCATCTTACTGTACTATTCATATTCATTTCAAGTCTTATGACTTATGGTCAAGACTTGGTTTATAATTCCAGCCAAGAAATTGATTTTCTAACAAGCATAGGTCAACAGTTTTATAAGCAAATTGACTCCAACAAAAAGAAGAAACTATATCTAAATAATTTACCCATCGATTCATCTGGCCTTTCATTCAACGATTTGATTGTCCTAACCAACTCCTCCAAAGTCTACGGCTATTCAATATCTGATGGTTTGAAAAGAAATAATTTTTATAGCATAGATAACAATATTTTAAAAAGCGAAACATCCATAGACTATCTCTTTGTACCCTCAAAGCAGTACTTAATTAATACCAACATCTTTGCCATAAGAGATAAAAAATTACTACTAATAAATCCTAATAACTGGCAAGTCTCCGAGTTGCTCGATATAAGAAAAGTTTCGTATGACTACCAGCCTATAGAGGTAGCATTCTCAAAAGCTGATAAAGTGCTAATAGAATACGGAGAAAATGTAGGTGGTGGATACGATGTTTATGGTTTTTTGGTTTACGATTTAAAAACTCAAAAGACGTGGGAGGTAACACAGGATTTTAGGAAATTTCTTCCAATTGATAAGGTCACAGATCTGACAAAATTGATGATTTTCACTATTCAGAATGATAAACATTTGTACTTTAAGATTCCTGATGAAAAGCCAGGAAAAGGAAGCGATGAATTCGTATTTGATGTCAATTTCAATTTTATAGGTCGATCTTTAGAAAAAGAAATCAATCAAGTTGGCGTTAATGTTGTTGATAATAAAGTCAAGTCATGCAATGTATTCTCAAAATCAGATAAGAGCATGGTAGTTATTGAGTATACACCTAGATACGACCTAGATAAAATTTTTTATAAAATGTTTTATGATTCCGTTATTCTCAATAGAGAAATTAAGTTCAAAAAATCTGATCTAGAGCTATTAAAAAATTTCATTTTTGCCAAGCACAATTACCAATTTACCAGCGAGTATTATCAGGCCTACTTCAATTTATTCAGTTTTTATGGATCTCCAGAGAAGTTAAAAACACGAACTAAAGACGTTAATAAGCATCTTTCTGACGCTGATAAAAAAAACCTAGCATTAATTAACTCTATGTTAAAAAACGCTAAATAGTCTCTAGAAGAAAGGTAAAAACACTCTTTGCTACAAAATGGCACTTCTAGTATTTTTGAGTAGATATAATAAGTTAGAGGTGATCAGAGTGATATGGAGTCCATGAGTTTGAATGAGCCGGAGAAATATTCGCAGAAGAAATAGAATCAGCCCTAATGCGATGGAATTTATAAAAGTAACTCTAGCCGCTGCAATTATTCTATTCAACTTTATTTGTTGTTCGCAGCCAAAGAATAAGGCTACAGAATTTAATAAGTTTAAACTTCTATTTCCCATTCAGCAGTTACCTTATAATTCCTCGACACTAAGTAATTACAGCGTTTACTCAATACTTGAATCAGAGGCTAATAAGTTAGACAATACTTCCTGTGTAAAATATTTCTTCAATAATGATGTATTAAAGACGACATACAAATATGAAAGTTTCAATATGGAAACAGGTGAATCAAAAGGGATGATACAAGATGAATACTCATTTTATCCTGCCTTTAGATTCGAAACCAAAGAGTATGTTGTTTTGGGTTTTCTAAAAACAAGTATAAGTACCCACGAATTTTACATAGCTATTTTAAAGAGCAATGAGTCAATTTCCACCGATATACTAGAGATTAATAGAATTAATGAAGAACTACTACCTGAACTTTTTGAATTTTCTACTGTTGATAAAAACTTAGGCGTAAGTGTCTTCAAATACGAACAAAGTCCGGAATATTGGAAGGATATAAAATCGAAAGACAAAAACAGTGTTAACAAAACTCTAATCACTCATAGAGTATTTCAATTGGACAAACTGAAAGGTAAATTCAAATTGATCAAATCGGACAGCTCAAGAAGCAAGTGTACAATTAGTGACTTTCAGTCAAAAAAAACTAGGTGCTCTGAAGATGATCCTTTTATCCGCAATCAGAAGAACTAAACTGTAACCAAAATCTCCTACCTTTTCGAAGTATGTGGGACAACCGAGCATGTGTTGACATCAAATTAAAACAGGATGCCAGTGGTGACCTGGCAGTAGGCGACTATAAGCAAGCCTTGGCCCAGGTTAGGCAGTGGTTTAAGACGAAAGGTGGCGGCTATGTTATACTGGAGGACTCTTATTAAAATGGAGTTACGCAAAACCACTCTTCGAAGTGTCTGACTGAGTCCGATATTTATCGGACTGTCGAAAGGCAATTAGTGACCACCCAGGTTGGAGATGGCTTCTGATAAGCTCTTATTGATCCAATTTTTTATTTGAAAAAATCTATCCAAGAGCAGTCTATTTTACTATATTTAGTATATCAATTAACACCCTTTCCTATGATGCGAATATCTACCCTTGCATTGCTTTTGGTGGTTTTCCTTTGTTTGGCAGCACATGCTCAACGGTATGACTACGTAGCTTCCAGTGGCACGTTTACACCTATCACTTCCGCCACAGCCCTGGATGAAATTGAAGCTGATGATGTGATAAGCAGCAGTTTTATTCCCTTGGGATTTACTTTTAATTATTTCGGAACAAACTATACGCAAGTGCGCGTGTCATCAAACGGGTTTATATCGTTTGAATCACCTGGCAGCCTTTCTTTTAATGGAATAGCTGATGGCACCGCCTCAAACTTGATTGCCCCCTTGTGGGACGACCTCTCCGGCACAGGTGGTCAGGCATCGTACGTAACCACGGGTACCGGACCTAATCGTGTGTTCACCATGGAGTGGCTCAACTGGAGGTGGGATTATACCGCCTTGGCTGCCGGCATTTCATTCCAGGTAAAAATGTATGAGGGTACTAACAAAATAGAGTTTATATACCGACAGGAAGCCGGTGCCCTGGTAAGCCCGGATGCATCCATTGGGCTTGTAGGGGGCACTGCACCACTTTTTTATTCGCTTGATGGTTCCTCATCCTCTGCCTTGCTTGCTCCAGCCGGGGTTGATATTATTAGCACCAAGCCTGCCACTGGTCAGGTTTTCGCGTTCACTCCCTCTGCGACACCATTTACAGCACCAGCAACACAAGCCACTAACGTCAACGCGTCCGGGTCCGGTAACAACATGTCGCTCAACTGGACTAATGGTAACGGAACCTACCGTGCTGTCTTCATGAAACAAACTTCCTCTACCACAGAGACGGTAGCCCCGGTAGATGGCACATTCTATTCCCCCAGCTCGACTTTCGGCAATGGCTCACAAGTAGGAACTTCCGGCTGGTATTGTGTTGCCAATCTAGCAGGCACATTTACTACCGCTTCAATTAACAATCTCGATAATGGATTCCCCTATAGAATACAGGTGGTAGAGTATAACGGCTTGGCCGGAACGCAGCGCTATTTGTCCGCTAGCGCCACCAACAATCCTGTTAACTTCACTACTCCTGTGGTTACTCCAACGGTATCTTCCTCCGTGCAAGTTTTGCGCACTGCCGCCACAGAAGTATCTATCTCGATTAATAATGGCAATGGTGCCCGCAGAGCTGTTTTTGTTCGGGCAGGAAATAGTGGTACAGCTCCAGCCGTAAATAGTATAACCTACACGGCCAATACCCTTTTCGGCAGTGGCACCCAGATAGGCACTACCGGTTGGTATTGTGTCTTCAACGGCATCAATGCGCCATCGGAGTTGATTATTACCGGATTGGCTGGAAATACAGATTACCGGATTCATGCCCTCGATTATAACGGTGCCAATACCACAGAGAATTATTTTATCTCGCAGATTACAGATAATCCTGCTCAGCTTACCACCTTTGTTAATGTGAGTGTACCCACCTATACATTCTCGGCAACAGCCGGAACATTTACACCTATAAGCGGTGGTACTGATTTGAACGTAATTGAAGAGGATGAAGCACAATCAGGAGCTGTGCCCATCGGATTTACCTTTCGCCATGCCGGGGTGGCATTCACTCAACTATATGCATCCTCTAATGGCTTTATTTCTTTTAATCCCTATAGCACGGGTGATTTTGTGAATGACCTTACCGCTTTTGTAAGACGACCACTGATTGCCCCCTTGTGGGACGATCTAAATGGTAATACGGGACAAGCCTCTTATGCAACAACCGGCACAGCTCCTAATCGGGTATTTACACTTGAGTGGCTCAATTGGAAATGGAGTTATTTCGCAACAGCCGCA
>JAIENH010000251.1 GCA_019751475.1 Cyclobacteriaceae bacterium | reverse complement strand
GGGTACGAACTTTTAAGGCAAAAAGGAAGTCACATTCGACATTGGTAAGCATCACGGAATTTTCAGGGAGGAAATGATAGACAGGATTTTTGGATAAGATGAAGTTACTGATCGACATTTTAGGCTGGATTGGTTCTGCCGAAGTAATTCTGGCATATGCCCTTAATAGCTACCAACGGGTAAAATCTGACTCGCTCGTATTTCAACTCCTCAATCTTACCGGTGGAATTTTTCTCATCATTTACACGGTGTATTATCAGGCCTTTGCCTCAACATTTATCAACATTGTCTGGGTAATAATAGCCGTTAGCGCCATCGTGCGGGCGCTGATTAAAAAGTAGTTGGTCTTCATCGCTGCGGTTTGTACTTTCCATCTCGGAAACCTAAACCCGCATTGAATAAAAATCATCCATCAAAAATTTCTACAATGAAAAGAATACTATTCCTGGCTGCCATGGCTGCATCGGCATGCGTAATCGCGCAGAAGAAAACAACCACCGACCTTGACAAGCAAATTCAGTCATTTGATGCCTATGTGGAAAATGGCCGAAACCAATGGAACGTGCCAGGATTGGCCGTGGCGGTGGTGAAAGACGGAAAAGTAATTTTCAAAAAAGGATATGGAGTACGCGAACTTGGTAAGACGGATCCGGTAACTACCGAAACGCAGTTTGCCTGCGCATCAACCACTAAAGCCATGACGGCTGTGTGCATGGGCATGCTAGTGGATGAAGGAAAAGTGAAGTGGGACGATGCCGTGATTAAATACCTGCCCGAATATCAATTGTACGATCCATTTGTAACACGTGAGCTGCGCATCCGAGACCTCTTTATTCACAACAGTGGCGTGGGCAACGCAGATTTTGTTTGGTCGATGATGGACATACCCGTGGAGGAAATTCTAAGAAAGATGAGAGACGTGAAGCCCAGCTATTCCATGAGGTCCAGCTTCATCTATCAAAATATTTTTTACATCGCAGCAGGTGAAGTGATCAGAAAAATTACTGGCAAACCGTGGGAAACTTTTATCCAGGAAAGGATTTTCACTCCGTTAGGGATGACGCGCACCGTTCCGATGATGCGATATATTAAAGGTACCGATTATACCAAACCGCACGATCGTGTAGAGAGTATTATCCAACCCATCGGCCACACCAAAGACGATGCCGTGGGGCCGGCAGGCGCAGCGTGGGCAAGCATTGACGACATGGGAAAATGGATGGCGTGCATGCTCGACAGCAGCAAGTATGCTGGTGGAAGACTGCTGACGGCAAAGACGTGGGTAGAAATGTTCAAGCCGCAGACACTGGTGCCAGCCAGCGAGTTTTATCCCACCATGCAAATCATCAAACCTAACTGGACAACCTATGGCCTCGGCTGGTTTCAGCACGACTACAAAGGAAAAAAGATCAACTACCACACGGGTAGTTTGGCGGGTCTCGTAGCAATCCACGCACAATTGCCGGACGAGCGATTAGGCATCTACGTATTTGGCAACCTTGATCATGCCGAAGTGCGTCATGCACTGGTGTATAAAGCTTTTGACCACTTTGCGCTAGGCGGCTCCCGCGATTGGAGTACGGAGTTCAAAGAACTCTATGACAAACTGCGCGACAAAGGTGAGAAGGAAGAGAAAGCCTTTGAAGCCAAGCGCGTAGCAAACACAAAACCTTCACTTGATTTGGCCGCTTACACAGGCAAATACAAAGATCCGCTCTATGGTGAAACGGAAGTATCCGTAAACGGAAATCAACTGATTATCAATATCAACAACTACCTGACAGCCAAACTTGATCACTGGCACTACGACACCTTTCGTGGGTGGTTTGACAAGAAATGGTACGGCAAAGGAAACGCTACGTTCAGCATCGGTGCCGATGGGAAAATAAAATCAATCAATATGGATGGCATCGAGATGAAGCGCGTCAATTGAGAGACCAGCCATGAAGCAACTCAATGCTTTCGTATCAATCTTAAGCGCCTTAGTTTTTTTACTTTGCGTCTGTGGAATATCATTTGCCCAAAGTAAGAATTCATGGACTACAACAGTTGGCTTCAGAATCCCTGAAGGTATTCAAATAGCGATAGGTCGTGATTTGACTAAACTAAATTCGTTGGAAGTTGGGGTGGGAACATGGTTTGCTCGTTCGTCTATAACAATAAGTCTTGATCACAAACTGAAGCTTGGAGGAATTTCAAAAATTGATAGGGATATTACTCCATGGTATACTGGCCAACGATTCACTATCTTCCATGCTGACAATGGGTATAAAATATTCAACGACCAATACTTGACACTTTGCTTGGGGCGACTTCTACCATTCGATTCAAAGGCAGGATTTGTATTCGATTTAGGGCCAACATTCAGATTAAACAAGCAACCCGGAGAAGATACAGATACTGGAAAAGTATTACCAGCAATAACCTTGAAATTCTACCTCAAACTATAACATATCTTACAATCATCATGATAACCCGCAGAACATTCATGAAACAAACTGCAATGACCACCGGGGCCATTTTACTGGCTCCTTCAATGGCTGAGTCATCGGCCAACAAAGGCTTGGAAATTTCTTTAGCAGAATGGTCGCTGCACCGGGCCCTCGAAGCAGGCAAACTCGATCACCTTGATTTTCCCGCCAGGGCGAAAAAGGATTTTAACATCTCGGTGGTGGAGTATGTCAACGGATTTTTCGGAGGAAGGAAAATGAATTTTAAGGAAGCCGGAAAAAATCAAGCTTACCTGGGCGAATTGCTCATGCGCTCAAAATCGGAGGGTGTTATCAATCACCTGATCATGGTTGACAACGAGGGGCCGCTGTCTTTACCCAATGACAAGCAACGAATCGAAGCAGTAGAAAATCATAAGAAGTGGATCGATGCCGCAAAATTTCTCGGCTGTAAGACCGTGAGGGTGAACCTTCATGGCAACGGTGCCCCGGATGCCAAAAAGACTGCCTCAATTGATTCGCTACGAAGGCTCGGAGAATTTGCGAAACCGATGGATATCAATGTAGTGGTAGAAAATCACGGCAATGAATCTTCAAACGGTGCCTGGGTGGCTGATGTGATGAGACAAGTGGCCATGCCAAATGTTGGCACGCTACCCGACTTCGGAAACTTCTGTCTGTCACATCCGTGGGGCGAGACGCAAAGCGATTGCAAAGACATGTATGATCGGTACAAGGGTGTTCAGGAGTTGCTACCTTTTGCAAAAGGCGTGAGTGCAAAATCATACGACTTTGATGCCACAGGCGAGCAACCAAAAATGGACTACAAGCGATTGCTCGAAATTGTGAAGGCCTCGGGATTCACCGGATACATCGGTATTGAGTTTGAGGGAAACACGCAGCCCGAAGAAGAAGGCATTCGAAAAACCAAACTTCTATTGGAGAAGTACTTGTAGGGGATTTAAGGATTTATCGTTCAGAAATACTGCTCTTTAATGAAAGAATGCTCTAGGTTATTCTTTCACAACTCTTGACCGGTTTACCGGTTTTCCATTCTTGTAAATAACAAGCAAATACATTCCGGAAGGTAAAGCACTTACATCCAATTTTTCCTCATCGTTTGTAAAGCCCCTCGAAAGCACCTCCTTGCCCAACGTATCAAAGAGGCTTGCCGTTACTTCGCCAGGAGAGGCCAACGATATGGATAACTGACTCGATGTTGGATTAGGGAAAACCTTAACGATCTCGTTTTCCTCCTCATCAAGTCCTACAATGAGCAATTTTTTGACTGTAATTTTGCCGCCAGCGGCCGTTGCGATTACCTTTTGTGAATTTTGCCGCTTTGATTTAGGGCCTAACGCAATAACAATATCTGATTTGGGGTCCATTGGCAACCCCGGATATTGCAGGTTAAGCAGGTAGCTTCCCTCATTCAAGCTGCTAAAATCAAATTCACCATTGCTATTGGTATAAACAAAAGCAATAACCTCTTCAGCAGTAAGGGCTGCCGTTGGGCGAGATGATACTTTTGCCCTTCTCACCGTGGCTGATGCATTTGCAACCCGGTCGCTTTGTGTTCTGCCTCCTGTGGTTCTGTCAATAAAAATCCCTGAAATATCTCCATCACCGGTAGGCCGCACGGTAGGAAGTGCTGCCAGTGAAATATTAACACCGGTGCGGAATTCATTTAAAAAAATTGAATCTGCCTCTTCCCAAAATGGCGTGCCTTTCCAATAGGTGGGAAAGTATCCTGCATATTGAGTACGATCTCCCTGCGCTGCCAACAAATAGTCATCCAGAATAACATTATCCAGCTTATAAGAACCTGAGGGATTTATGTTTTTAACAAATGTTGTATCAAAGGCTGACCCGGGAGGATTTATCTTAAATAAATAAACACGACCGGCAGCAACAGGTGAGTTATTGGCCGTAATGTTACCTTCAATAGAGGCAACTGCCAAAGCCCTTTGATTAGACGATCTCAGTACAAGACCTGGCACACGGCTATTTACTATTTCACATACGTACGAACCCATATTGCTTCGTCCGATGGCCGCAATGTCAAATGTAGTTGCAGTGGCCCCGGTAACATTTTGGCCATTTCGCTTCCATTGATACTGATTAGATTGACCCTTAACATCAACTTTAAATTGAAAGGGCAACCCCACATTTACCTGTACATCCACGCCACTGCCAATCAAGGCCTGATTAGCATAATTAATTCCAGGTATGGATGCATTTTCTTCCAACGATCCAAAGTCAAGACGATTATTAGATACGTTTAATGTTGTAATGCCGGTTGCTCCGGTAAGCACGGGCAGCTGCGTAATGGCGTTGCCTGAAAGATTAACGGTCTGAAGTGCAGCAATATCAGCAAAAGAATCAGGCACCGATCCGGTGATTTTATTGTTTGGCAGGTTTACAGCTGTAATCAATCCACCCGTCTCTGTAATACCCTGCCACGTTCCCACTCTTCCTGTTGTCCAATTGGTCTTGTTTGTCCATGAACTACCTACAGTTGACTGATAAAGTGCCAGCAAGGCGAGTGAATCGGTTGCTAAGTTTCCGCGAAAACCGCGCGCGATGGAGAAAGTACCGTTCAAGCCGCGCGAGTAACTTCTTACTTTTACCGTATTTGCCGTAGTGGTAACCAGTCGCGCACCCATACCTTCGTATCTGTTCTGACCACTAATCTTTCGTACTACCACCACATCAGAGGCTGTCGGTAAGGTATTCGGATATTCAATTTCAACGTAAGAAGAAGAGTCTGCGACATTCGCTTTGATCGCTCTCCATATATATGGAAAGCTTATCAGCGCATTGACGCCAGGTCCGACCGTGTAGCCACCCGGGGCATCTTCAATGGAAACAGAAACACTGGGTGCCGTACCGGATACATTGAGAAACGTGATTGGCAGCGACAAGCCATTTTTGCCTAGCGGAAAAAACAGACTGCCTGTGCCTCTTCGCACTAATTTACCACCATCGAGAAACGACCCGGCAACTGCCTTTACCTTGCCTGTCTCGGCCACTGTAAGCACGTCTGAACTTACGGCTGGTCGTATCAATCCACCCGAGATAGTAAGGCTGTCGCGTAATGAAAACGCACCAGAAATAGTAGCATTGCCAGTACCTTGCTTTGTTAAGAAACCAAAATTAGTGCCTCCCGGAATGAAATTTCTATCCGCGCTATAGCGCAATTCAAACCCGCCCTGGCTGGCTGTATTCAATGCACCATTGTTAGTCCAGTCTTCGGAGGTAGAGATTACACCATCGTTTCTTATTGCTGTACCCGCAGCGTTTACCCAGTCGCCATTCACGGTAAGCCGTGTGGAGTTTACAATTTCAATACCTGTATTGTTTATAAATTGTGCCTGCACTAAGGTGGTACTTAAGAACAGGACTACTGCAACGTATCTCATTGGGTATTTTTTAATTCATACTAACTATCTTTCTTTTTACATCATAGCGGCCATGCCAAGCCTATTCCTTTTGACTTTGTTTAATTGGGTCTTGCACAGATACCGACAGTGAATTCTTAAGAGCTTGAATTTCCTTGCCTTGAGATTGCACCTCCATAAGAAGCTTATCAATCAACATCTGCTGCTTCTCAATCATGGCTTGCTGCTCTTGCACGGATTTCACCAGGGGCGCTATGAAATCGGTGTAGCGAAGGCCCAACGTACGCTCCTGGTCTCCGCCTACTGTAAGCACCGCATTGTCGGTACCCACCAGTTGCTCGATGTCTTGCGCGATAAAGCCCCAGTTGCGCTTCGGCTTCGATTCACCTTTCATAAAATAGCTGACCGGTTGTAGCTTTAGCA
>JAIENH010000043.1 GCA_019751475.1 Cyclobacteriaceae bacterium | reverse complement strand
TCGGGGCGCAAGGTAGCCCTAACACATTCAGTACAAAAATTATTTTTTAGTGAATTATCCGATAGAAGTGAAAGTAATCAGTCACAAACAGTTCCTCAAGATTAGGCCATGGTATGGAGTGGCGGCTAAGCAAGTAATCTACTTTCAATTTGTTATGAAGTTTAAACTTTACATCTAAAGGTGTGTTAGGATCAAAGGCAATATTGGTGGTGTACATGATTGGTTTGCCTGAAGGAGTTGAATACGGCAGGAGTGCTTGTGCAGCATGACCGTAATCATATTCGCTGTAGCACCAGAGAATAACCACGCCCGGCTTGTCTTCTATTTTGTTTCGCAATTCATTCAAGGCGCTTTCAAACCCTTGATTACTGGCTCGGTTAGCATATGCTCTTTTATGTTCTTCAATGTTCCAGGTTCGCTCCTTATTATTCCCCACCCAAAAGAAAATAAAAACAACAAATATCGAATATTGAATGGCCCCGTGCGATTGCCGCGTCAGGACAATCATAAGCAGCGGAAGCAACACCGCGGTTTGCTTGACAAAATAAAACGGATCAATAGAATAGTAGGCCAGCAAAGCCATGGTAAGAAAGAAGCCTACTAGTACGGCTGCCATCACCAACCTGTCTTTCGTTCTCCAACATTGAAAAATGGCAAGGGCACCCAGGCCAAAAAGCAAATAGGCAGGCACAGAGTTTACCCAAAGTAAGTTGTATCCATTTTTTAATAATGCAAATGCTGTTTGGAGAATAAAATGAAAGAGATCAAGTGAATAGAGCAGGTCTAACTTATGCATGCTTCTTGCATACGGTGGAGCAATAAAGAGTTTAAGGTAGAGTAAAGAAATCACCACTCCCACAATAAAGACAGACGCGTAGACAATAAAGTCCTTCCGTCCCTTGCTCAGAGGTACCAATGCAGCAAGCCAGAAAATAGTGGTGATTCGGCAAAGGGAAAACAAGACGACCAGTAAAATATAAATTATCACCAGGTTTTGGATAGGTTTCTCACTTTCTCTACGTTGGTATAAATGAATCAGTACTGACGTGAGTACCACAGCAAGAAAAAAGTGCAGCGTCTCTGGAAAGTAGGAGAAGATATAGGAAGCAAACTGTTGAGTGAACAAAAATACGTTGGCGGCCAAAAGATTGCTTTCCCATTTGCCCGGCAACAACAACACAATCGCCAGTGAAGCCAACGCGATCAACAAATGAAATTGAATAAACCGACTGTTCGTCAAGCCAAAAAGTTTAATAAGAGATCCATATACCACGTTGTAACCCGGTCCGTACCAGTTCAGCTTTCCAAATCTTGACACATCTTCTTCAATGCAACTTTCGGCTTGCAGGCTGCCTGTTTCAGCAAAGACTTTTGCCGATCCATAGTAGATTACCTCGTCTTCGTGTGCAACAAAATATTCATCCCCGGCTGTTGCCTGATAAAACTCGATAACAAGGGATGTTGTGCTGACCAGGAGCAAAACCAGTAAAAGTATCCAGCGATACTGGGTGAATATCTTCTTCAGGGTTGTTAACTGATCTTTCATCCAACTGTAATTTTATTTGGGTCTTTGCAGCAAGTATTAATCACAATTACTCACAAACATTCTCCCCAATAAAAAGGATTTTAATTGTCATTTCGTCCTATTTTTACGAAAAATCAATTGAAGTGAGCAAACATGTTTTGATAACCGGGGTAGCCGGTATGATCGGGTCTCACCTGGTAGAAGAACTTCTTGAAAGGGGTTACCGGGTGACAGGCATTGACGATCTCTCGTATGGTAAGCTCGATAACATTCACACAGCGCTGCAACATCCGGGTTTTCAGTTTTACAAGGTAAATATATTGGATTTTGACACACTGAAGATTTTAAGTAAAGATATCAGTACCATCATCCACCTGGCGGCTGTAAAGAAAATTGCTGAGAAAGATATTAGTCTACCTACCCTGCTGGTGAACACCAAGGGCACGGAGAATGTCTTTGAAGCTGCCAAGATGTGGGGTGCCAAAGTAGTCTTTGCATCCACCTCTGATGTGTATGGCATGTCACCAGATCTACCATTGAATGAGGAAGGTGACTTGCTCATTGGGCCAAGCATGATCAAGCGATGGAGTTATGCCGTTTCAAAATTATATGGGGAGCAACTTGCTTTTGGATATTACAACGATTATAAGGTGCCCGTAGTGGTAATCCGATATTTCGGGGGCTTCAGTCCTCGATCGAGCTTTGCGTGGAGCGGTGGACACGTTCCTATTTTCCTGCGGGCAATACTGAATGATGAAGAAGTTGTTGTACACGGAGATGGCTCACAGACACGGTCGATGGGTTTCGTTACTGACTTGGTAAATGGCACTGTGCTCGCACTCGAAAATGAAAAAGCGGTGGGCGAGTTGATTAATATCGGCAATGACGAGGAACTCTCCGTACTCGATACCGCCAAACTTATCCATCGCATCGCCAACACGGGAAAAGAGTTGAAGATCAAATTCGTGCCGATGGCAGAAGTATTTGGTAAGTACAAAGACATCCAGCGCAGGATACCCGATTTGAAAAAAGCAAAATCAATTCTGGGCTATCAACCCAAGGTAAAACTTGAAGAAGCCATTCGCCAGACACTTGCCGAAATCAAACAAAAGAAGGCCTGATGATTTTCTTCCTGATGCCTGTTTTCAATGAGGAAAAAAACATTCCTAATTTACACCGGGAGCTAATGGATTTATCCTTGCAAGAGGATGCACATTTCGTTTTTTCAGACGATGGGTCTTCTGATCAGTCCATTGAGATTATTCGAAAATTATTTTCAGGAAAGCCATTCACTGTATTGGGTGATGGAGTAAACCGGGGGCCGGGGGCCGCCTTTAATGCAGGCTTCGAATGGATACTTCAACACTCCACTTCTGACGATGACCGCATTGTAACACTAGAAGCAGACTGTACCTCCGATCTTGGCATTTTACCTACCATGTTGATGCTGAATCGTTTTCAGTATGATTTGGTACTCGCGTCTGTGTATGCGCAAGGTGGAGGGTTTGACAAGACGTCCTTCTTTAGAAAATTTACTTCTGCTGCTGCCAATTTTGCTTTTCGTTTTTTATTCAACGTGCAGGTACTCACGCTCAGCTCCTTTTACAGGGTCTACAGCATTTCCATCCTTCGAAAAATCAAACAACAATATTCAGCCATCATCGCTGAGCCCGGCTTCATCTGTATGCTTGAAATCCTGGTGAAGGGAATAAAACAAGGGGCCAAGGTGATCGAAGTGCCCATGAAGTTGCACTCATCAAAGCGTCAGGGTGCCTCCAAGATGAAAGTGATGAAGACTACCCTTCAGTATTTTCGCTTTTTGATTTTCAATAAATCTTGACGCTGCTACCTCGTCAATACCGGCATATTGGCCACCAACACCTGGAGGTCTTCGTTGTCAACATTTCCCTTTTCGTCTGCTACGATTAAGAAGTTTTCGTATAGTGTGTTGAGCTCCTCACCATCAAAATGATGGCCCAATAGTTCGACACGGTGCTTTAGTGCAGCACGACCACTTCGAGCAGTTAAAACAATAGAAGAGGAAGGAACACCTACATCTGCGGGATTGATGATCTCATAATTTTCAGCGTGTTTCAAAAATCCGTCCTGGTGAATACCAGAAGAGTGAGCAAAAGCATTTTTACCTACGATGGCCTTGTTGGCCTGCACGGGCATACGCATCCGTTCGCTCACGAGCTGACTGATTTCGAAAATGCGCTCCGACTTGATGTTGGTATGTAAATCCAAATCCTTGTGTACTTGTAAAATCATGGCCACTTCCTCTAAGGAGGTATTACCGGCACGCTCACCAATGCCATTGATGGTGACTTCCGCCTGACGGGCACCATGAATCAAACCAGCAATAGTGTTGGCTGTAGCCAATCCAAGATCATTATGGCAATGCACAGAGATCACGGCTTTCTCAATGTTCTTCACATTTTCAAACAAGTATTGAATGCGCTTTCCATACAAATGTGGCAGGCAGTAACCGGTAGTATCAGGAATGTTGACCACATCGGCACCCGCGGCAATCACTGCTTCAGTCAATTGAGCTAGAAATGCCAAATCAGCTCGACCCGCATCTTCCGCAAAGAACTCAACCTCATAGCCCTTCGCTTTTGCATACTTCACGGCCCACACGCCTTGCTCTAAAACTTTTTCGCGTGTTGACTTGAACTTATGTTTGATGTGAACGTCAGACGAACCGATACCCGTATGAATTCGACCGCACTTGGCGTGATGAAGCGCTTCAGCGGCCACATCAATATCATCTTTCTTCGAACGAGTGAGTCCACAAACCACCACATCTTTCACAGCCTTTGATATTTCGACTACTGAAAGAAAATCTCCCGGGCTTGATATGGGGAAGCCTGCCTCAATCACATCCACACCGAGTGCTTCCAACTCACGGGCAATAATGATCTTTTCATCCGTCTTTAATTGACAGCCGGGCACTTGCTCGCCATCGCGAAGGGTGGTATCGAATATTTGAATCTTGTTGCTCATACTCTCAATTTAAAATTCAAAATTGGCCAACTGGCAAATTGATCATTGATAATTCTTTCAGAATCTGATTTCCCATTGCACTAGTATTCAATATCTTATCTCCGTAAGTTTTTGAATCTAAAATATCGCTGGTGCGATAACCCGCTTTCAAGGTTTGCTCTACGGCTTTGATCACAATCTCTGATTCTTCTTTCCATCCGAAAGAAATGTCCAGCATCAATGCTACGGAAAGAATCGAAGCCAGTGGATTGGCAATTCCCTTTCCGGTGATGTCGTGGGCACTGCCGTGAATAGGTTCGTAGAGTCCAACAGTATCGCCAACAGAGGCGGACGCCAACATACCCATAGAGCCGGCTATCTGCGAAGCTTCATCCGTGAGAATGTCGCCAAACAAATTTCCGGTAAGTACCACATCATAGCTGCGTGGATTTTGAATGAGCTTCATCGCGGCAGCATCAACGAACTGGTGTTCGAGTTGAACATCCGGAAACTCCTTGCCGATTTCTGTCACCACTTGCCTCCAGAGCCTTGAGCTTTCCAGCACATTGGCCTTGTCAACACTCGTTACTTTCTTCTTACGCGCTCGAGCGGCAGCAAATGCCTTTCGTGCAATGCGCTCTACTTCGTAGCGTTGGTAGATCATTAAATCAAACGCGGTATTGTTGTCGTCTTTTCTTCCCTTCTCTCCGAAATACACATCGCCTGTCAGCTCGCGGAAAAACAAAATGTCTGATCCTCGTAATACTTCTGGTTTGATGCTGGAGGCTTCCAGCAATTCATCAAATAGTTTTATCGGGCGGAGATTAGCATATAAGCCCAATTCCTTCCGCATCTTCAGCAAGCCTTGCTCAGGTCTCACTTTTAGGGTTGGATCGTTGTCATATTTTGGATGCCCCACCGCGCCAAATAATATCGCATCGCAATTTTTTAGTTTTGCCAAGGTCTCATCGGGCAGCGGATTACCCGTTGCTTCAATGGCATCGTGGCCAATAGATCCATAATCAAATTCAAATGAGTGCCCGAAAATTACAGCGATTTGCTCCAGCACGCGCTTTCCCTCGGTGGTTACTTCCTTGCCGATTCCGTCTCCGGGCAGTATCACGATTTTTTTCTTCATCAATCTTTCAGTCTTGTTTTACTATGCGTGAGCCAAGTCAAATTCTTTGATTTCCTTATTCAAGCTGATCAAGTAGTCGATATCATCGTAGCCATTAATCAGGCATGCTTTTTTATAAGCGTTGATCTCAAACGATTCTTTTTGATTGTTAAACTCAATGGTCTGATTTTCGAGATTGATCGTCACGCGGGTTTGTGCATTACGTTTTGTCTCATCTAGTATGGCTTGCAAGAAAGAATCGGTCACCACCACGGGAAGAAGCCCGTTGTTCAATGCATTGTTCTTAAAGATGTCGGCAAAGAAGCTGGACACTACCACTCGAAATCCATAATCATAGATGGCCCATGCCGCGTGCTCGCGACTGCTGCCGCACCCAAAGTTCTTACCAGCTACCAGAATTTTTCCGGAGTAGGATTTATTATTAAGTACAAAATCTGCGATGGGTTGATTTTGTGCATCGTATCGCCAATCGCGAAACAGATTATCACCAAATCCTTCGCGCGTAGTGGCCTTCAGGAAGCGCGCAGGAATAACCTGATCGGTATCTATATTCTCAATCGGCAGCGGCACAGCCGTGGAGGTCAATGTTGTAAATTTTTCCTTCATGTCAGTTTATTAACTCAC
>JAIENH010000682.1 GCA_019751475.1 Cyclobacteriaceae bacterium | reverse complement strand
TATCTGATTTTCCACGATAGGAATCAGCCGAGACGCGAGATGTGGTGGCCAGGTTCTTTTTGAAGGCTTCATCCAACAGTGCTCGGAAGCCACGCAAACTGTTTACATCATTTTCATGAAACAATCCTTGCCTGTCGGGCGGAACATTGAGGAGCAAAGTAGAGCCACGACCAACAGAGGTAAGATAGATGTTGAATAATCGCTCAGGAGATTTCACCAGCGAGTCTTCTTCTGCATGATAAAACCAGCCCGGGCGGATGGAAACATCTACTTCAGCGGGGATCCAATGTGTGCCATTTTCCGATCCGGAGTTGAGTAATTTTTCAATTCCAGCCTTGCCAGCATACAGTGTGTCAGGTGTGATGGTGTTCCAATTTGTTTCTCCCGCTATTCCTTTTTCGTTGCCACACCAGCGCACGCCTGGCCCGGCATCGCTAAAGAAAATAATTCCAGGCTCCATCTTGCGAACGCTGTCAAGTGTGGCGGGCCAGTCGTAATAGGTGGCACCATCGATTTTTCGCTTCTCATTTTTTCCGCCATAGTAGCCGTCACCGCCATTGGCTCCATCAAACCACATTTCAAATACGGGCCCGTATTGTGAAAACAATTCTTTCAACTGGTTGCGATAATACGCGATATATTCCGACTGGCCATAGTTGGTGTGGTTGCGATCCCACGGTGAAAGGTACACGCCAAATCGCAGGTTCGCCTTTTTGCACGCATCTACCACTTCGCGCACAATGTCACCCTCGCCATTTTTATACGGACTATTCTTTACAGAGTGATTGGTGAACTGGCTTGGCCAAAGACAAAATCCATCGTGATGCTTACAGGTGAGGATAACGCCCTTAAAACCCGCCTCTTTCAGTACGCTCACCCATTGCGAAGCATCTAATTGCGAAGGGTTGAATAGCTTGGGTGACTCACTTCCCATTCCCCACTCACGCCCTGTAAACGTGTTGATCGTAAAATGAATGAACGCATTCATTTCCATTTCGTGCCAGGCCAGTTGAGCAGCTGTTGGCACCGGGCCAAACGGTGCAGGTGGTTGAACCTCTTTCTTTGAGCAAGCTGCCAGGAGCAAAAGCCCACAAACAATCGCTTTTCTCAACGTATAAAAGTTAGCTGATTTATCAAAGGCCATGGCATCGAAGTTAACTGTATGCGAATTACGAAATGTTGATTAGATCAAAAAGCTTCTCCGTAAACAACAACGCCATCCGCATTGGTGCGAATGGCGCTAGTCGTATGCTCATTCAAAATGATTGCTACATATCTTTCTTATCAGGCTTCGCAACCACAACCTGTGGAAGATTTTTCACCTTGTCGTTGATGGGCGCTACGTATTGCGAAATCAATTTCTCCAATTGATTGGCAGCATCGGTTGTCTCCTGCTTCAACTCACCTAGTCGCCCAACTTGCGGATTGGTGGGTCGTGCCTGGGCATCATCAATATCATTCAATAACGAACTGATCTCTTCCTTCAGGCGGGGCCGCTGGCGATAGCCCATATTAGGCGGAGGCCTGCGCAATACTTCATCATTAAACTCTTTTAACTTTTTCACCGCTTCATCAATCTGCGCGTTGACCGATGGATCCACACCTGATTGATCGCCTGCCGTGCGGATTCGTTGCTTCAATTCATTCAATTGCTTGACAGTAGCATCTGTGGAATTGATAAGCCGGTGCGTCTGTGAAAGTTGATCACGCAACGCAATGACAGTCTCGGTTTTGATTTTAAAATCCTGATCGGAAATGGTGATACGTGGGTCGGCCCGAACAGTAATTTTTGTTTCTGCTGTCTGGCCGTTGGCCGTTACTTTGGCCGTGTACGTACCCGGAGGTACCATCGGACGGAAAGCAAAACCACCCCAACCACCTCGCACCGGTTGATTCAACTTATCAGCCTCCTGAAAGCGCAAATCCCACACAACCCGATTCATTCCCGCTTTCGACAAAGAATCCTTTAAGCTTCGCACTTTATTGCCGTTGGCATCCATGATGTCGACCGTAACTTTTTCTTTGGGGTCATTCTGCAAATAGAAATTGATGTAGGCACCATATTCTGGATTTTTTGCCCGGTAGCCGCGATCGCTTTGCTCTTCAATCATCGAATAATAATTCCACAGCGTAGCCGTGCGAGCTGGCACTGCTGCAAGTTCTTTGCCAGCAACGGTGCTATAGTCTGTCAACGGGCGTGCATCGTCCAATATCCAAATGCCGCGCCCGTGAGTGGCTACTACCAAATCACGCTCGCGCTTTTGCACGCGCAAGTCGCGCACAGAAACGTTCGGCAAGTTGTTGTTGATCTTTGTCCAGGCTTTGCCCTTATCCCACGAAGCAAATACTCCGTGCTCCATTCCTGCATACAGTACGTTGGCATTATTCGGATCTTGACGCACCACATACACCCAATCTTCAGGTAACCCATTGCTGATAGTGGTCCACGTTTTTCCAAAATCGGTAGTCATGTAAGCGTGGGCCTTGTAGTCATCCAGCCGGTGATTGTCAACGGCTACGAAGGCCGTGCCGGCATCGTGCTCGGAGGCGTGAATTTTTGACACCCAGCCAAAAGCCGGATGACCGGGAATGGCCATTTTTGTCCAGGTCTTGCCGCCATCCTGGGTTAACTGCACATTACCATCGTCCGTGCCGCACCAAATCACATCTTTCTTCACGGGTGATTCTGCAATGGTGAGAATCGTGCAATGAAACTCCGCTGCCGTATTGTCTTGATAGATGTCGCCACCGGAAGATTTTTGTTTTGACTTATCGTTAGTGGTGAGATCAGGACTAATTTCTTCCCACGTGTATCCTTTGTCTTTGCTGCGGAAAAGTACATTGCCCGCGGTGTACACGGTATTTGGATCATGCGGTGAAATATGAATGGGCGAATCCCAATTGAAACGATACTTATGAAACTCCATACCATCGCCCGCAGATCCTATTTTGTTCGGATAAGGGTGAATGGTGCGTGTGTTTCCGGTTTTGGTGTCTACGTGAAAGATCACGCCTCCCTGCAAGTTGGCGTAGACTTCATTTTCCTTTCCAGGAATGGGCACGGCATAGTAGCCGTCACCGCCAGCTACCTGTATCCAGTCGCGCTTCATGATACCGATTTGGTGAAGTGAATTGCTGGGGCCTGTCCACGTGCCATTGTCTTGAAGACCTCCGTACAAATAGTAAGGATCGCGATCGTCTACCCACAATTGATAGAATTGCGACAGCTCTACGTTGTTGATGACATCATGTGTTTTGAATCCATCGTAAGACACGCGGAATCCGCCATCATCCGCACTCAATACACGATTTGAATTTTTAGGATCAATCCAAAGTCCCTGGTTGTCGCCATGCTGGCCGCGGGCCACGGTCTGAAATGTTTTTCCTCCGTCTGTTGATTTGCTCATGTTCCCCGAAAGGGTATAGAGATGATCGGGATTGTTCGGATCAACTTTCACATCGCTGTAATAAAACGGACGGAAGTTGAGGTTGCGATCGTTGTTGACCATTTTCCAGTTCTCGCCACGGTCATCCGAGCGAAAGAGTGTGCCCTCTTCTTTAAATTCAGTAATGACATACACAATGTTGGGTTGGCTTTGCGCGATGGACACACCAATTCTTGCCATGGGTTTATCGGGCAGCCCATTCTTGTGCGAAATTTTTGTCCAGGTTTTTCCTCCGTCAATTGTTTTGTAAAGAGCGGTCTTCTCACCACTGTCGTCAAAGCGCCAGGGCTTGCGTCTGAACGTCCACATGCCGGCATACATAATGCGTGGGTTGTTCCACTCGATAGCAATGTCTGAACAGCCCGTGTTCTCATCGATGTATAATACTTTCTCCCAGGTCTTGCCTCCATCTACTGTGCGAAACACACCGCGATCAGGATTGGGTCCCCACTCACGACCCATGGCGCAAACGCAAGCCATGTCAGGGTTTTGTGGATTGACTGCAATGCGCTTGATGCGATCCGTTTTCTCCAGCCCAAGGTGCGACCAGTTTTTGCCGCCATCGGTGGAGCGATACACTCCGTAGCCGTAGCCAACGCTGTTGCGCGGGTCACCTTCTCCCGTGCCCACCCACAGTACTTCCGGATCAGACGGAGCCACTGCAATGGTGCCGATGGAAAATGCTTTTTGCCCGTCAAAGATGGCCGTCATGGTGGTGCCGCCATTGGTGGTTTTGAAAATCCCACCATCCGCGCCAGCAATATAAAACGTGGTGGGGTCTCCCGGCACACCGGCTATGTCGGTGGTGCGGCCGCCCATGTTGGCTGGCCCAATAGGGCGCCACTTCATATTTTTAAGTCCTTTGTCGGGTGTGAGGGCTTGTGCCCCTGCCCCGATTACACTTGTCAGTAACAAGGCTACTGACAGGAAACCAGAAATTTTCTTCATACAAAATCGGTTTAGATTCTACCCGTAGATTAGCGAAGGGGGACGAGAATTCAAATAAGAACTTGACAAGTGGCTTTCAACAACATGGCAATACAGTAGCGCTTAGTTTCATTATCTTCGCAGCATGACTCTCATGCAGTGGCTGGTTTATTCTTTGTGCAATCAAGACTTCACGCATGACCTTTCGTGTCAGGGATAGCGATTCTATGTCTCTACCCGAGTTGTTTTATTTCTCCCAACCACTGCAATGACCACCGACCTTCGACTGCAAACCTCCGTACGGCAAATTCTTGGTTTGGCACTCCCGATCTCTGTGGCGATGCTGGTACCGCAAATCAATTTTATTACTAACAATGTATTTCTCGGAGGGCTTGGTGAACTGGAGCTTGCTTGCGCAGGCATCACGGGTGTGTATTACCTCATCTTTGCCGTGATCGGAAACGGACTTAACAACGGTCTTCAGTCACTGATAGCTCGCAGGGCCGGACAAAATCTGCTGAAAGAGATCGGTCAACTTTTCTTTCACGGAGCCTGGGTAGCACTGGCCATTGCCTTTGCGGGAATCGCTATCACTTACACCTTGGCTCCGATGATTTTGCGGGCCACGCTTCATGATACAGTGGTCGCTGATCAAGTCATTCACTTCTTACTGATTCGTATCTGGGGACTTCCGTTTTTGTACTTGTATGTGATGCGCAATGCACTGCTGGTCGGCACTAATCAGACTCGTTATCTCGTGTGGGGCACCCTGGCCGAAGCGCTCACCAACATTTTTCTCGACTACAGTTTGATCTACGGTCACTTTGGGATGCCCACACTCGGCTTTGATGGGGCAGCGTATGCATCCATCATTGCTGAAGGCACCGGGCTGGTTGTGATCTATGCAGTCATTCACTTCAAGGGCTTTAATAAACAGTTTGCCTTCTTCGAACAAACCAAATTATCGAGAGCTACTTTCAAATTGATCCTGGTGCAATCCTCTCCCCTCATTGCACAGTACGCCATCAGCATCATCACGTGGGAATATTTTTACATACTCATTGAACACCATGGAGCACGGGCACTGGCCATCTCCAACACCATGCGCAATATTTTTGGCGTGGCGGGGATTTTTTCGTGGGCCTTCGCAGCTACCACCAACACAATGGTGAGCAACATCATCGGACAGGGCCGCGAAGAAGAAGTGCTTCCACTCATCAAACGAATCGTACTCATCAGCATGGGTTGTTCGTTTGTGATTTTTGCCTTGCTGAATCTTTTCCCTGTGGTATTTCTGTCTTTTTTTGGGCAGGGGGAGGAATTCTTATCGGAAGCATTGCCGGTAGTTCGCGTGGTATCGGTGGCATTGCTCATGATGGCATTTGGTTCGGTTTGGTTGAATGCTGTGACCGGCACAGGCAACACATTGGTGAACCTCACGATTGAGGCAATCACCATTACCATCTACTGCGTGTATGTGTACATTGTTTTGGAATACATGGATCTGCCCATCACCTGGGGCTGGATAAGTGAGTGGGTGTATTGGCTGGGTATGTTTTCGATGGCCTTCTTCTACATGCGATCGGGAAGGTGGAAGGGGAAAAAGATTTAGAGGATTAGTACTGAGTTAAGCCAAAATCTCTGCGGTGAAAATCTAAGACCACTAAGCGTGGTAACTATCGGGCACAAAGCCACTAAGAAATCACAAAGTGCATAACATCAGTTAATATTGTATTTCAGATTTTACAAAAGACTAACCTTAGACTGATCTCTTAGTATGATAAAAAAGATACTGCTTTCTCTTCTTGGACTTTTGCTCCTGGTGGTTGCCATTGTGTTATTCAACACACTTCGTTTTGCCTCTCAACAAGTAAGGGTTGAAGGAGCTCCTGCC
>JAIENH010000465.1 GCA_019751475.1 Cyclobacteriaceae bacterium | reverse complement strand
ATGGTGCGCGCGTTTCAAAATTCAGTAATGCGCATTCGCTACTCGTCTGTGCCGGTGGTGGTCGCTCCGCAAGGGCGCACGCTCGGTGGCGGTTGTGAGATGACGATGCATGCTGACCTGGCGCAAGCTGCCGCTGAAACGTATATCGGGTTGGTGGAAGTAGGCGTGGGCCTCATTCCGGGCGGTGGTGGTACCAAAGAATTTACGAAGCGCGTGAGCGATGCTCTTCAGGAAGGCGATGTGGAATTAAATGCACTGCAAAATGCGTTTATGAATATAGCCACTGCGAAAGTGGCGCTCAGTGCCGAAGAAGCACGTGAGATGGGTGTGTTGCGCGACTTCGATCGCATCAGTGTGAACAAAGACCGTCAGTTGCTGGATGCTAAAGCTGCCGTGATTGAGTTGGCCGAAGCCGGCTACACGATGAAGCCGCAAGCCACCAACATCAAAGTGCAGGGTCGCACCGGTCTGGCGCTGTTTGCCGCGGGTGTCAACGGCATGAAGATGGGACGCTACATCAGCGACCATGACATGAAGATCGCGATGAAGATTGCCAACGTAATGTGCGGAGGCGACCTCAGCTACCCGCAAGAAGTGAGCGAGCAATACTTGTTGGATTTGGAGCGAGAAGCGTTTGTATCTCTTTGCGGAGAGAAGAAAACGCTGGAGCGGATTCAGAGTATTTTGACTGGGGGGAAACCATTGAGAAATTAGTAGGCAGTCGGCAGTAAGCAGTTAGCAAAGGAAAAGTAGGCAATAGCAATAGGCAAATAGCAAGTTGGAAAAAGTGGTCAAACTGTAAGTAGATGGCAATAGGCAGTAGACAAAACAGGAACCAGAGTTTTAGAGACTTGACTGTCTACAAGAAAGCTTTTGCCTTGGCGATGGAGATTTTTGAAGTATCGAAGTCATTTCCAAAAGAGGAGCGATATTCTCTTATTGATCAAATCAGGAGATCATCACGCTCTGTTTGCAGTTGCATTGCCGAGGCCTACAGGAAGCGCGACTATCAAGCCTACTTTGTGAGCAAATCTTCAGACGCAGATATGGAAAACAGCGAGACCCAAACGTGGTTGGACTTTGCCTTGGCCTGTCATTACATCACTGAAGAACAACAGGAAAAATTATTGGAGCAATCGGAGGAGGTGGGAAGGATGTTGAACCACATGGTTGAGAACCCGGAATTGTATGTAAGAAAAAGAGATAAGAGTATGGCGTGAGGCTTTGCCCATTGCAAATTGCCTACTGCCTACTTACTAGAGTATGGACAACTAAAAACAAAAATTATGGATGCTTATATAGTAGCGGGCTTTCGTACGGGCGTAGGAAAAGCAAAAAAAGGCGGCTTCCGGTTTACACGGCCGGATGATTTGGCTGCTGAAGTGATCAAGCACCTGGTGAAGTCAGTGCCGGGCGTGGAAAACAAAATGGTGGATGACCTTATCGTGGGCAATGCCGTACCCGAAGCGGAGCAGGGCATGCAGATGGGCCGCATCATCGCGCTGCTGGCGCTGGGGCTGGATGTGCCGGGCATGGTAGTGAATCGCTATTGCGGATCAGGCGTGGAGACGATCGCTATCGCAAGCCAACGCATACAGGCGGGGCAAGCGGATATAATCATTGCCGGTGGCACCGAGTCAATGTCATTAGTACCGGTGATGGGTTTCAAAACAGCACTCAACTATGCCATTGCCAAAGACAACCCCACTTACTACACCAGCATGGGCTTAACAGCCGAAGAGGTATCGAAGCAATTCAAAATCTCGCGCGAAGAGCAAGATCAGTTTTCGTATGAATCGCATATGAAAGCATCTGCTGCGTGGAAGGCTGGCAAGTTCAAAGACGAAGTAGTGCCGATCACGATAAAGGAAACGTACGTGGATGAGAACATGAAAAAGAAGACTCGCGAGTTTGTGGTGCAGACCGATGAAGGCATTCGTGCCGACACGACCGTGGAAGGCCTCGCGAAACTGAAGCCTGTGTTTGCCGTGGGCGGTTCCGTCACGGCCGGTAACTCCTCACAGACTTCGGATGGTGCTGCTTTCGTGATGGTGATGAGTGAACGCATGGTGAAGCAACTCAACGTGAAACCTATCGCGCGCATGGTGAGCTATGCTACGGCCGGAGTTGATCCGCGCATCATGGGCATCGGGCCGGTTGCTGCCATTCCCAAAGCATTAAAAATTGCCGGCATGAAGCTGGCCGACATTGACCTGATCGAGTTGAACGAAGCGTTTGCAGCACAGTCGCTGGCCGTGGTGAAAGAACTTGGCATCGACCGCACCAAACTAAACGTAAACGGTGGCGCTATAGCCGTGGGTCATCCCCTCGGCTCCAGTGGCGCGCGCCTCTCCGTGCAGCTCTTCAACGAACTCCGCAGGCAAAACAAAAAGTACGGCATGGTAACAGCCTGTGTCGGTGGAGGACAAGGAGTGGCGGGGGTTTATGAACTGTTGAATTGAGTCGTGAGATGTGAGTAGAGAGACATGAGATATGCACAACCTGAAGGAGTTGAAGATTTGGCAAAAGGCAGTTGACTTGGCTACAGAAGTTTATCGGTTGACTTCCGAGTTCCCCAAAGAGGAAAAGTACGGGCTAACCTCTCAAATCAGGCGATCTGTCGTATCCATTTCTTCCAATATTGCTGAAGGAGCCGGACGTAATTCCGACAAAGAATTCGCTCATTTCTTAGGCATTTCAAACGGATCATCATACGAACTTCAAACGCAACTTCTTATTTCCAAAAACCTTGGACTTGCAAGCATAAACCTCGAAGACGTTTTAGACCAGATCGACCAAATACAAAAGATGAATTACTCGTTACAACAAAAATTAAATCAAAACTAGTCTCATATCTCAATTCTCAAATCGCACATCTTATGACAACTACCGAAACCAAACATGCAATCAAAGGCGGGGAGTTTTTGATCCGCGAAACACCGGCCCATGAAATTTTCATTCCCGAGGAGTGGAGTGAAGAGCAGAAGATGATCGCGCAAACGTGTCGTGATTTTGTGAAGCAGGAAGTGCTTCCGCACCTAGATGAAATTGACTCCATGAAAGACCCGGCCCTCATGCCTGCCCTCGTGGACAAAGCCGGCAAGCTCGGCCTGCTCGGCACTTCCGTGCCCGAGAGCCTGGGTGGCTTCGGCATGTCGTTTAATACAACCATGCTCGTAGCCGAAGAACTTGGCACGTCACACTCCTTTGCCGTGGCCTACGGTGCGCACACCGGCATCGGCACGCTGCCCATTTTATATTATGGCAACGAAGCACAGAAGAAAAAATATGTGCCCAAGCTCGCTACCGGTGAGTGGAAAGCCTGCTACTGCCTCACCGAGCCTGACTCCGGCTCCGATGCCAACAGCGGCAAGACCAAAGCCACGCTCAGTGCCGATGGCAAGCACTACCTCATCACCGGGCAGAAGATGTGGATCACCAATGGAGGCTTTGCCGATGTGATGATCGTGTTCGCCAAAATCGATAACGACAAAAACCTCACCGCCTTCATCGTAGAAAAATCATTTGGTGGCATCACCATGAACCCCGAAGAGCGCAAGATGGGCATCAAGGGCTCCAGCACGCGGCAGATTTTCTTCAACGACTGCAAAGTGCCGGTAGAAAACATGCTGAGCGAACGCGAAAACGGATTTAAGATTGCTGTAAACGTGCTCAACATCGGGCGCATCAAGCTGGGCTCGGGCGCACTGGGTGGTTGCAAGGGCACCATCTCTATTGCACTCAAGTATGCCAAAGAGCGCAAGCAATTTGGCACTGCCATTGCCAACTTTGGCGCCATCAAGCACAAGCTGGCCGATATAGCTACTCACACATTTGCCTCGGAGTCGGCACACTACCGCGCAGGTCAAAACATTGACGATGCCTACGATGTGCTCGTGGCCGGAGGCATGGAAGCGGGCAAGGCGCGACTGAAGTCGCTGGAAGAATATGCCATTGAGTGCGCCATTTTGAAAGTGCACGGCAGCGAAGTGCTCGACTACACTGTAGACGAAGGTGTGCAGATTTACGGAGGCATGGGCTTCTCGGCCGAAGGCCCGATGGATCGCGCCTACCGCGATGCGCGCATCAACCGAATCTTCGAAGGCACCAACGAAATCAACCGCATGCTCACCATCGACATGCTGCTGAAGCGCGCCATGAAAGGCACGCTCGACCTCATGAACCCTGCCATGGCTGTGCAGAAAGAACTCATGTCCATACCCGACTTTGGTGCGAGCGATGACAGCGCAGTGTTTGCCAAAGAGAAGAAAGTGATTGCCAACCTGAAGAAAGCCGGCCTCATGGTGTCGGGCTCGGCCGTGCAGAAGTACATGATGAAGCTCAGCGATGAGCAGGAAGTGCTCATGGACCTGGCCGACATGCTCATTGAAGTGTACGTGGCCGAGTCAACACTGCTGCGCGTGGAGAAACTCATCGGCATACGTGGCGAGGCCGCATGCGCCATTCAAAAAGAGATGGCCATGATTTACCTGCATCACGCCACCGAGAAGGCTGCACAAGCCGGCAAGCATGCCATCTACGCTTTCTCCGAAGGAGACGAGCAGCGACTCATGCTCATGGGCCTCAAGCGCTTCACCAAAATTGATCCGTACAATTTGAAAGATGCCAGGCGTAAAGTAGCCGACTACATGATAGAAAAAGGCGAGTACCCATTTTAGATTTGAGACATTAGATTTGAGTCTTGAGAAGACCCGGGAGCGATTCCGGGTTTTTTTGTTAATAGCAAAGCTCCAACAGATAAGGCGAGAGTGAAAGCGCCCTGAAGTTTTTGAGAAATGGTGGCGTTGGGGCATTGAAAGGGTTGTCGTATTTTGGTAAGTCAATGAGCACTACTTTCTAAAGAAAATTTCTTAGGTTAGATTCATGAACGTGAGAAAGTGTAGTATTTCTGTCCAAGGTGTGATCCGGACTCAAGCTTTATAAAAAAAATAACACTGATGCTGTTGGCTGATTCGCTCGTTCATCTCCAAAAATTTTGTGCCGCCATTCACCCATTGGCCGAAAAAGAGTGGAGCGACATTGCTGCTGTGTGGGAAACCGGAGAGGCCAAACGCAAAATAACTTTAACGGCTCAAGGCGAAACAGAGCAGCACCTCTACTTCATCACGGAAGGTGTGCAGCGGGCCTACTACCTCACCGAAGATGACAAGGAAGCCACGCTGGTGTTTACCTATCCTTTTTCCTTTTCAGGCGTAGCCGACTCACTGCTTACTCAAACGCCCTCGCGCTATTTTTTAGAGACGCTTACGCAAAGCAGTTTCTTAAGGACCTCGTATAAGCAATTGCAAATCCTGATGGATCGCTATCCAAATTTTGAGAGACTGATTTTAAAGGCTACCTCCTTTGCTTTGCGCGGAGCACTGGAGCGCCAGATTGAATTGCAGACTTTCTCGGCCGAAAAGAAATTTACCACATTGCTTACACGAAGTCCCCAAGTGTTGAGATTGATACCGCATAAATACCTGGCCTCCTACCTGGGCATAGATGCGGCCACGTTTAGTAAGCTATTATCCACTGTTCGGATATAAAATCTTGGCGCAGGCAAAGATTTTTGAAGCCGCAGGCCGGCACTTTTGCTTCACAAAACAAGATTGATATGACTTACAATTCCAAAGATTTGCTGGCAGATTTACAAACGCAAACGGAGGCTTTGTTGAACCGGGCTATTGCCGAATGGCAACTGGTGCCACACAGTAAGTTAGCGCTGAAACCCAACACGCAGGCGTGGAGCGCCAACGAGTGCCTCCAACACCTTAACAGCTATGGCCGCTACTATCTGCCTGCCATTGAAAAAGCTCTCAGGGTTTCAGGCCAGAAAAAATCAGACACGTTTACCACGGGCTGGCTGGGCAACTACTTCACCAACCTGATGGCACCAAAGGCAAGCGGTGCCATTACGAAGATGAAATCGCCCAGCGACCATACACCCACCGCTATCCGCGAGAGCCACGAGGTAATAGCCGAGTACATCGACCAGCAGGAAAAATTATTGAGCTTATTGCGCAAAGCCGCAACAACCGATCTCACCACGCGCGTGCCCATTTCCCTCACGCGACTCATTCGATTGAAGCTAGGCGATGTGTTTATGTTTTACGTAGCCCACCTGCAGCGGCATTCACTGCAGGCGGAGCGGGCGCTGCAACAGGCGGGTTTCTTACGGGAATTTTCTTAGAAGAAGTAAGTCAGCGAGTCACTTCCCTCTAAGATTGCACCTTTTTAGGTACTTTT